>JAJYXS010000032.1 GCA_021801615.1 Actinomycetes bacterium | reverse complement strand
CGTCGAGATCCCGAGGGTCGCCATGGTGCCCAAGACGCAAGGAACCACAAGACCAACTGGCGATCCATCTTCGCCCCTTGGCGACTCCCGGTGCGGAAAACGGGGCTAGGCTCGGGGCGTGGAGCCCGAGAGACCCTTCGGGGAGGACGGGCGACAACCGATGCTCCTCGAACCTCGAGCGCCGACGGCCGAAATCGAAGGCTGACGGCCGAAATCGAAGAGCGATCGAACCGTCGGCGGTGAGGCTCGCGGCCGGTCGGTCGAACCTGTACTTTCGCCTCTACTCGGAGAGCCGAGCGCCCGGCACGCTCTGGGGTGTGGAAGGCACCGCGAGCCGCTCGCAGGGGAAGGCACCGACACGTCCCGGCGGAACGGGCCACCGCCAGCTCCCTCACCCCGCCGACTGCCTGCTCGAGGCCTGGGGACCCGACCGGGCATCCTGCCTCACCGAGACGCTGCTCGCGCTCGTCGAGACCTTCGCCGAGGTCCGAGACCCGGCGGCGACCGAGGTCCTGCCGCTTGCGGCATCGGAGACCGGTGCAGAGGACGCGCTGGTCTCGCTGCTCGAGGAGGTGATCTACGTCGTGGACGCGCTCGGCGTGGTCCCGGTTCGCTTCCATTTGGCCGAGGCAGAAGACGGCGGGCTGACCGGGGACATGGAGGTGGTCCCAGCGAGCCAGGTCCATCTCGTGGGGCCGGTTCCCAAAGCCGTCTCGTACCACGCGCTGCAGGCCGCCCCGACGGAGGGGGGCTGGCAGTGCCGGGTCCTGGTGGACGTGTGAGTAGCTCGTCTCGAATGCCGCTTCCCTCAGGGCCGGTTGGGCTCGTCGCGGTCCCCGACGCCACCGACCGGTGGCGCATCGACCCGGTGGGGGACATGCTGGTGCCCGGCATCGTGTTCGCCTCGAGGAGGCTGCTCGAACATGCCGTGGAGGACGAAGCGCTGCGCCAGGTGGCGAACGTCGCAACGCTGCCGGGGATCGTCGATGCGTCGTTCGCGATGCCCGACGTCCACTCTGGCTACGGCTTCCCCATCGGCGGTGTGGCTGCCACCGACGTCGGCGCCGGCGGCGTCGTGTCACCGGGAGGCGTCGGTTTCGACATCTCCTGCGGTGTCCGGCTGCTCGCGTCACCTCTCAGCGCCGGCGAGCTGAAGCCGAAGCTCGTGGAGCTCATGGACGCGCTCGACGCCGGGACTCCCCGCGGTCTCGGGCCCGGCGGGGTGTGGCACCTGCCCGACAGGGTCGCCCTCGACGGCGTCCTCCGCGAGGGTGTTCGTGCCGCGCTGAAGGCAGGGTTGGGGACCGAGGCGGACCTCGAGCGGTGCGAGGACCGGGGTGTCATCGCCGGAGCCGATCCCTTGCAGGTGAGCGAGCGAGCCCGCGCCAGAGGGATCGGCCAAGTCGGAAGCCTCGGATCGGGCAACCATTTCCTCGAAGTCCAGGAGGTCGAGGAGATCTTCGACCCGGTGTGCGCAGACGCGTTCGGGCTCTCAGGCTCGCAGGTCTGCGTCATGATCCACTCCGGCTCGAGAGGCCTCGGGCACCAGATCTGCTCGGACCACGTGCGCGTGATGATCGACGCGATGCGGCGGTACCACATCGCCGTGCCCGACCTGCAGCTGGCCTGCGCGCCCGTCACGTCGGTCGAGGGCGAGGCCTACCTCTCGGCGATGGCCGCAGCCGCCAACTACGGCAGGGCCAACCGGCAGGCATTGACCGCCGCGACCCGCCGAGCCTTTCGAGCGACGGTCGGCACGGGAGACCTTGCGCTGGTCTACGACGTCTCCCACAATCTGGCCAAGCTGGAGCGGCACACAGTCGGCGGAGAGCCACGGCTGCTGTGCGTGCACCGCAAAGGCGCGACGCGAGCGCTCCCTCCGGGGCACCGCGACCTCCCAGAGGACCTGCGCGCCGTCGGCCAGCCGGTCCTCGTGCCCGGCTCGATGGGAACTGCGTCGTACGTGCTCGTCGGGGACGATCCGGGCGGCGCCTTCTCTTCGGCCTGCCATGGGGCCGGGCGCACGATGAGCCGTCACGCCGCGCTCCGAGAAGTCCACGGAGGGGCCCTGCGCCGCGAGCTCGAGTCGTCCGGCATCGCCGTCCGGGCACGGTCGGATCGGGGCCTGGCCGAGGAAGCGCCCCTGGCCTACAAGGACGTCGACGAGGTGGTCATGACCTGCGAACGCGCCGGGCTGGCACGTCGAGTCGCCCGGCTGCGACCCCTCGGCGTGGTGAAGGGCTGAGGACCGGAGGGACTTTCGCCTCTAGCGAACCCGGCCAGCATGTGGTTCAATGCAAGTGGTTCACGAGATGGCAGAGGGAGCCGTCAAAGGCTGAGAGGCGGAGCAATCCGCGACCTCCAATACCTGACCCGGACAATGCCGGCGAAGGGAAGTCCATCCCGTGAACCGTTGCGCGTGCTGGGGGACCGCGTCGGACTTCCCTGGACCGCCGGGCGGCACCCTCCCTCGAGGCAGCTGCGGATCCTGCGTCAGCGCGCGTTTCGAGCTCTGCCAGCTCCGAGCTCCCGCCCGGCCCACAGACCCAAGGCTGCTGCAGCCAGCGGCCACAGCTCCCACACGCCGGTCACCGTCTGCACGATCGCGGCGGCGACCAGCATCGCCGTCGCTGCGACGAGCACGAGGCGCCGCGACACGACCCCGCGACGACCGTCCTGGCTCGAGCCTCCGAGCGGCGGTACGTCGCCGATCAGTTCGTAGAGCTCGTGGCGGTGGCGGCTGCGCAGCACCGCCTCGACCCGCCGCTCGGCTTCCTCCAAGTCCAGCCGTCCCTCGCCGACGGCGTGTGAGATCCTCCGGGTCGCCTCTTCTCGCTCGGCGTCCGAGGCGAGCACCGGGCGAGGCTGTCCCTCCGCCGTGGAGACGCCGGTGCGTCTGGTCGCATGGTGCTCGCGCCAGCGTGCGCCTCCGGACCTGATCGCTGCCGTGGCCGCCGCCAGCACGAGAAAGAAGAGGAGGACCACCAGGACCGGCAGGACCATCTCGAGCGACGGCCCCGGCCCTCCCCACATCGCGTGATGCCAGGGTAGTCCGCCATAGCCGTGGTACTCGGGCATCAGCGCCTCACCACCTTCACCTCGGGGAGGGATACGCGACGGCCGGCACGTCCCTCCCCTGCCGACGCGTACCCGCCGGTCACCTCTCGGGTGAACTCTAGTGCGTCAGCCGCTCCGATCCCCAGGGTCGAACGTCACAGGCCTCAGCCCCGCAGGACGAGCCGTCCCGCGGACCGTCGATCCTCGTCCTCCGCCCATTGTGACTCTCGCCCCTACGGAGGACGGCGTCGCCGCACATAGCCTCGGATCGGGATGGGAGCTGCAAAGAGGAAGGAGGTGAGTCCCAATGAGCATGAGGTACATCAGCAACGCCGCAGTCGTACTCCTCGGTGGCTTGGTGGTGGTGCTCAGCGTGGGGCTGCACTCTGCGATTGGCATCAGGTGGGCTTCGTTCGCCATCGCCATCGGCATCGTGGGAATCGCAGGGCTCGCCGAGCTCGATCGGCGACTCGCACCGATCCAGCGCGTGCTGGATCTGAGCATGGTCGCGGCGGCTGGCACGCTCATCGCGATCACCGACTACTTCGGTGGCACGACGCTCAAGTGGCTGGCGTTCGCGCTCGCGCTCGGCACGGTCGGAGTCGCGTTCGCAGGCCTGACGCTGCACGAGGTCGAGACGTGGCGAGCCTCGCACCGGCTCGGTCAGCTCCACTGGCTCGCGTCGAAAGAAGAGGTCGGAGCCCCCACGGAACTGCCGAAGGAGGCGGAGATCGCAGGCCCACGGGCGGCGTGAAAGAGCAGTCCACATGACGGCGGTCGACGCGTTGGTCCGGTTCCTTCGAGGAGCGGGTGCACAAGCGCCCGCTCCTCGTGGACCCAGGGCAGCATGACGAGCGAAGAGGACGGACGTGAGCATCGGGCGCGGGTCCTCCGGCGTGGCGCATCGGCGCCTGCGCAGGCTGCTGGGTCTGGCAGTGGCCATAGGCATCGTGGCGGTCTCGGCGAGAGCGGCGCTGGGGAGGTCATGGGCGCCACGGGCGCGTCACGATCTCGTGAGCCTCGACCTCGGTAGGACGAGCTGGGCGAGCGGGACGAGCGGGACGAGCGGGACGAGCGGGAATCCGGTGGGGCCCGGCGTCAAGGGAAGCGCCGGTCCGTCGAAGGGTACGCACCGGTGGGTGGCCTCGATGCTCCTTGTCCTGCTCGTGTGCGCAGGGACGGTGGTCGCGCTCGCGGCTCCCGGGACGTCTCGAGCGAGCCAGCAGCGTGGCTCGCTCCAGCGGCGATGGCATGCCGAAGCCCTCCGCCGGGCAGGGCCCACGCCCCAAGAGCGAGTGATCTCGGTCGCCCCGGCGAGCGGGGCGACGAACGTGGCTCCCGACACCAGGATCGTCGTGACGTTCTCCGAGCCAATCGAGCCGGGATCGCCCGATCCTCTGCTGCGACCAGCCATGAGAGGGTCCTGGCTCCTGGACAAGTCGCAGATGCGCTTCATTCCCTCGGTCTCCTTCGTGCCGTCGACTCTCTACACCGTGACGATCCGGGGTGGACCCAGGGGCGTACGGGCGCTCGACGGGCAAGTGCTCGAGAAGTCGGTCTCCTGGGCGTTCAGGATCGCTCCCGGCGGCGTGCTCCGGCTCCAGCAGCTCTTGGCGAAGCTCGGCTACTTGCCACTTTCCTTCTCCGGGCCCGAACCGCCGCCGGCCAGGATGGCGCTGGCACAGGCAGGCGCCTTCACCTGGCGGGACCCGGGCTTCCCTGCCGCCTACACGAGCCTGTGGTCGCCGACGCGCTTCAGCGCGCTCACGAGGGGCGCGCTCATGGCATTCGAGGCGCAGAACGGGCTCGCGATCGACAGCACACCCGGCGCGTCGGTCTGGGCCGCGCTGCTCACGGACGTCGTCACCGGGAAGAGGGACGCCGAGCCCGTGAGCTACGTGCTGGTCACAAAATCCCTGCCCGAGCACCTCACAGTCTGGGTGAACGGCAAGCTCGTCTTCTCCGACATCCCGTGCAACACCGGGGTGGCGGGCGCCCCGACGACAGACGGCACGTTCGAGGTGTACGCCCACATGGAGGTCTCGAACATGCGTGGCACCGACGTCACAGGGACGAGCTACGACGTCACAGTGCCCTGGGCGAGCTACTTCAACGGCGGCGAAGCCCTCCATGGCTACCCGAGGACAGCGTACGGCTTCCCCCAGTCCAACGGCTGCGTGGAGATGCCGATCGCCACAGCGGGGAGGGTCTGGCCCTTCACGCCGATCGGGACGCTCGTCACCGTCGTCGGGCCTACAGCCTGACCGGCCATCTGGAGGCGGACCGGCCGGAGGTGGTCTCCGCTGAGGCCGTCGGCCGCGGAGGCGGTCGGCCCTCGCAGGCACCGCGTGCCGCATCTTCGTGCGAGCGCGTGCAGGCCTCGGAATCGGGTCCCGGAGTGGCAGGCTGCCACGGCGCCGCGTGGTGCAGCTTCGTGCGGGCGCGTGCAGGCTCCTTGCACGAGCTCCCGGCGCGCTGACGCGCTGAACGGAATTCTCGACAGCCTGCTAACCTGTCCACGAGCTGGGCAGGAGCCCGGCAATCTCACTCGACGAGGAGCCGCCCCCTTCCCCCCGGGGGGCCTCCTCGTCGACGAAGCGAGGCGTGCTCACCGTTCGGACGCCACCTCCACCCAATGCCTGCTCGTGTCGACCACCTCCAGCTCGGGGTGCGACCACACGAACCGCTCGGTCCGGTCCAACAGGTCGCCAGCATGGCGCGCGCTCGACGCGACCGCCGCGAATCCCAGGACCGCGAGCTGCCAACGGTCCTGTTCCGCGACCTCGCAGGCGGAGACCCCGAAGCGGTGGCGAGCGACTTCGACGAGGTGGCGGACGACCGACCGCTTCGCCTTGAGCGAGTTGCTCTGGGGGATGCGGATCGTGATCCTGAGCGCGGCGACGTACATCACTCCAGACTGCCGGACGGCCGTCGCCGCCTCGACACCCGCGCGGGGCCAGGGGTCGAGGTCCTGCTCCCCTGCCCGAGCCATCGCACGAGGAGCGCGTGGGGTTCCCGCGAGCGGTCCTGGCCTGACGGCGACGCCGAGCCTCTCGGCGAGCATTCGCTCGCTCAGCCCGGGCACCAAGCACACGAGCTCGGAGAAGCGGGCGGGCCCCTCGAGAAGGGTGGAGATGATCAGTCCGTTCCAGTCCGTTCCAGCGCTTGCCGAGCAGTCCAACCATTCCGAACGTTTGGAGGACATCGGTCACGTGCGTCGCCTCGATCTGCTCGTCTCCGGCTGGTTCCTCGGGGGCTACGCCGCCGTGCATGGCGTCAAGAAGCTGTTCGGCGCGTTCGCAGGTCACGGCCTCGAGGCGATGGCGGCGGGCTTCGGTTCGATCGGCCTGCGGTCCCCCAAAGCCATGGCCACGAGCGCGAGACTGTCGCAGCGCTCGTGACGGCGGCTCACGCGTACGCAGCGAGGAGGCGAGACGATGAAGATCCGCGAGCTGGGCCACATCGTGCTCTACGTCAGCGATCTCGAGCGCTCCCGCCGTTTCTACGGCGAGGTGCTCGGATGGGACGAGATCGCAGGCGACGTCCCCCTCGGGGTCCCGGCTGCAGGGTTCACCTCGGGGCGCACCCACCACGAGCTCCTCCTCATCGAGGTCGGGCCGTCGGCTGCACCGATCCCGCAGGGCCGCAGACTGGGCCTCTACCACTTCGGGCTGAAGGTGGGCGACAGCGACGACGACCTGCGCGAGGTCCTCGAGCACCTCGCAGCACATGGCGTGCCGATCAACGGCGCGAGCGACCACACCGTCACGCACTCGCTGTACATCTCCGACCCGGACGGCAACGAGATCGAGCTGTACGTCGACGTCCTCCCGCGCGAGGAGTGGCGCGACCCGGCGGCCGTCTTCGCCCCGATCCGGCCTCTGCGCCTCTAGGCGCCTCGCCGTCGCCGGCGATGGACGGCGATCGGCGCAGGCAGGAGCATTCCGTACGCAGGTACAAGGACGGTCCAAAGATCGGATAGGTCAGCAGGGTGCCGGCGGCCGCGCCGTCCCGGCGGCCCGACTGCCCGCCGGTCGCTCCGAGGAGGACGAGCCTCGCCAGGAGCTCGGTCCCTTGGCTGACCACGATCCTCGTCTCCCCCCTGCAGGACTGGTCCCGACCGAAGGACCCGGGCTCGGCGACGCTGCCCGATTCCTCCCACTTCCCGGTCGGCTGATCAGTGCCACGAGATCTGCGCCCGCCGGCGCATTCCTCGGGTGGGGGACCCGGAAGCGGCAGTGCGGAGCCATGCTAGGGCGGGCCGTCGCCGGGCACGGCGTCCTCGGCCGGGTGGCTCACGGCTGTCAGCGTCGAGGCGGCCGGAGCCGCGGGGGCCGTCGGCGCAGCCGGTGGGGGAAGCGGCGTGCTGGGTGTGGACACCACCCCTGCCGCGAGCATCGCGGAGTTCGGGATCCGAAGCACGCCGTCGTCGGTCTGCAGCGTGACGTAGGTGAGGGACAACTCCAGGACCCTCGCGTCGAAGATCCCCCCGAGCGAGCCCGAGCGCACACGGATGCGCTGACCGACACGGAACGGCTTGGCCATGATGAGGACGAGCCCGGCGAAGACGTTGCCGAGGCTCTGCTGGGCCGCAATGCCGAGCACGACCCCCGCGAGACCTGCGCCGACGAGGAGGTGCTCGATGGACACGTTCAGCACGGCGAGCACGCCGAAGATCACGATCAGGTAGCCGACCGCGCCCGCGATGATCCGGATGGCGCTGCCGGCGGTGGGCAAGGACATCGAAGACACGTGGTGCGCGAGGAGCCGCGAGACTCGGTTCGTCGACACGGTGCCGAAGACGCACAGGGCGCCCGCGCTGGTCCAGGCGATGAGACGCGCGTTCAGGTGAGGCCCCGAGACGTGGCCGAAGGCTGAGCCGGCGACGAGGGCGGCGAGCGCGACGGCGCCGGTGAAGACGGCGACCGCCCAGCGACGCCACGTCGACGGGGCTGGCGCACCAGTCACGGTCGCGGCCCGCCCTGTTCCCTCGTCGTCACGGTCACCGCACCTGTCCCTGCACTCTCGTCCCGGGCCGCCGCGCCGACGTGCCTTCTGCCAGCCTCGGTCCCGCCGGACACCCTCGGGAGCGGCCCGCCGGACACCCTCCCGCCGGACACCGGCCCGCCGGACACCCTCGGGACCAGCCCGCCGGACACCCTCCCGCCGGACACCCTCGAGACCGGCCCGCCGGACACCGTTGGGACTCTCCCGCCGGACACCCTCCCGCCGGACACCTTGGGACCGAGGGTATCGAAGTTGCCGGAGCGCCGTCTGGCTGCCGACGTTCGTTGACCGTGAGGCGACCGCAAGCCCGGCCCTTCAGGGCCTGATGAGCGAGCCCAAGCGTTGTGAGCTTTCCGTAGACAGCGATGCGCTCGAGAGGTGCTCCGCTGCACGAGGCGCAAAGGGAGGCGCACACGGAGGCGCACACGGAGGCATGGACAGGGGAAGGCGAGCGAAGATGGGAACGATGTGGTCGAAGTCCCTCACGCGTGCGAAGGTCACGAGCCCTCGCTCGACTCGGCCCCGATGCCGAGCACGGCGCACGCCGCCTCGACCGCGATCGCCGTGTCGGCGTCCGGGTCGTCTCCTGGATGCGCGTGCACGAGCACGCCGTGGACGGCGCCCAACGCGGCGCGCACGCGCGCCCGCTGCCCGAGGTCGGGCTGGTCGGTGCCCGCGAGCAACGGGACCAGACGCTCGAACAACGATCGCGCCACGCGAAGGCACGCGCTCTTCTTGACCGACGGATCGCTCGCGAGGACGCGAATCAGCTCCGCGTGCCTCCCGACGAGGCCGGCGTACCCCTCGACGAGGAGACGGCCTGCCATCGGGGCTGACTTCGCGCCGTCAGGTTCGACCAGCGCTGCGAGCTCTCCCAGCGCGGGGCCAACGATGGCCGCGAGCAGGTCCTCCTTCGTGCGGAAGTGGTAGTAGAGCGCCGCCTTGGTGAAGCCGAGCCGCTCGGCGATCTCGCGCGTCGAGGTCGCCGCGAACCCGCGGTCCGCGATGAGCTCGAGCGCCACCTGGAGGATCCGGGCCCGCGTCTGATCCCCATGCGCGGCATGGCCCGCCCGCGGCGCGTCGGGGGCATGCCCTCGCCCTGCGGTCCCGAGACGCAATGGCTCGTCGCGACCGCACGCGTCAGGCTCTTCCTCGCTCCCCTCCGTCGTGCCCCAGACCATGCCCGCGAGCATACGAGTTGACTTGACGGTCGACAAGTAGGTAACTTGCCAGGCGACAAGTAGAACTTCTGCTGAACGCCGATGGCCTGGGTGCGGCTCAGGCTCGCGGGGACCGATCGAGGGACAGGAGCAACCCATGTTCGCAATGCTCGGGCGGACCGTCGTGCGCCATCCCTGGCGCGTGATCGCGCTATGGCTTGTCGCAGCAGTCGTCATCATCGGCTTCGCCCCGAAGCTCACGACGACATCGAGTGAGGTCTCCTTCCTGCCCGACCACTACCAGTCGGTCCAGGCCCAGCACCTCCAAGAGAAGGAGTTCCCGAACGCCGCGACCCCAGCCGCGCTGGTGGTCGTCGAACCGCTCGACAGCCGGCCGCTCACCGCCGGCGACCTGTCGTGGCTGCGGCACGCCCAGCACGTGCTCGCGTCCCAGCACATCGAGACCGTCAGCACGGTCGACCCCGCCACGGTCTCGAAGAACCGGCTCGTCGGCGTCATCGGCGTGCAGATGCCCTACGCCCAAGGGCAGCTCACCACCACGCAGACCGACGCGGTCCTGACGCTGCGGCGGGACGTCGCCTCGCTCGTGAAGGGGACCAGCCTTCGTGCCGGCGTGACCGGGAGCGCGGCAGTAGCCGTCGACCAGCAGAGCTCGGGGAAGGCGGCCTTGAAGGTGGTGGCCGTCGCCACCATCGGGCTCATCCTGGCGCTCCTGCTCCTCATCTTCCGCAGCCCGGTGATCGCACTGCTCCCAGTGGTCGCGATCGGGCTCGTCTCGGAGGTCGCCGACGGCCTGATCGCGTCCTTGAGCAAGGCGTTCGGGATGCACGTCGACAGCACGGTCACCACGATGCTCGTCGTCGTCCTGTTCGGCGTCGGCACCGACTACGTCCTCTTCCTCATGTTCCGGTACCGAGAACGCCTACGCGGGGGGGTCGCGGCGAAGCAGGGGATGATCGAGGCGGTCACGCGGGTGGGGCCCGCGATCGCGACCGCCGCCGGCGCGGTCATCATCGCGTTCCTGGCGCTGACCTTGTCCAGCATCACGCTCTTCCACTCGCTCGGCCCGGCGCTCGCCGTGGCGGTGGCGACGACGCTCCTCGCTGGGCTCACCCTGATCCCTGCCATCGCGTCGCTGCTCGGCACCCGGGTGTTCTGGCCGTCGCGCGCCTGGCGACGCGAGCCCGAGAGCGCCCGCTTCGGCGCGATCGGCGACGCGCTCGCCCGTCACCCCGGGAGGTTCGCGGCGGTGAGCGCCGGCTTCCTCGTCGCGCTCTCGGTCGCCGCGCTCGGCTTCCACCCGACGTTCACACTGAATTCGGGGCAGACAGCCACGACGCAGTCCGCCCTGTACTCGAAGGTGCTGCTTCGCGGCTACGCCGCCGGCGCTGCAGAGCCGACCGACGTGTACCTCGAGTCCCCCGCCGGGACCGCCATCCCCCCCGCGGCGCTCTCGGCCTACGGGCACCGCCTGGCGCGCGTCCCTGGCGTCGCGACCGTGGCACCCGCGCGGGTCGCCGGTCACGGCACGGCTGCGGACTTCCGGATCGTGCTCAGCCATGCGGCGCAGTCCGTCGCGGCAATGGACACGGTGCGCGGCCCGCTCCAGCAAGCCGCGGACCGCGCGCCGGCCGGCACGAAGCCGCTGATCGGCGGGATCACCTCGGTCTATGTCGACCTCGAGACCGCGATGGGCCACGACTACGCGCTCGTGTTCCCGGTCGCGGCCGCGCTCATCCTGCTCATCCTCGCCCTGCTGCTGCGCAGCGCGGTCGCTCCGTGGTACCTGATGGGGGCGGTGGGGCTCGGCTTCGCGAGCACCCTCGGGGCGACGGTCCTCGTCTTCCAGGACGCCGCCGCTCAGAGCGGCCTCACGTTCATCCTCCCCATCGTGATGTACCTCTTCGTCGTCGCGCTGGGCACCGACTACAACATCTTGATGGTGTCTCGGCTGCGCGAGGAGGCCCGCGAAGGCCGCGATCCGCACAGGGCTGCCGCCACGTCCGTCCGCCATGCCGGACCGACGATCGCCGCGGCCGGGCTCATCCTCGCCGGCACCTTCGCGTCCCTCGTGCTCGCCGGCGGCACCACGCTGAGCCAGATGGGCTTCGCGATCTCCTTCGGCATCGCCGTCGCGGCCTTCGTGATGGCCATGTTCCTCACCCCGTCGCTCACCGCGCTGATCGGCCACGCGGCCTGGTGGCCCGGGCATCGCGACGAGCCGGACGCCGCCCCTTCGCACGACCCCGGCAGCCAGGAGCCCGAAGGCCGGCCCGGCGGCAGGCAGCCCGGCGCCTGGGACCCCGACGCCGGGCGGCAGACAGCCCGGAGGCTCAGCGACCGTGCCGCCGGCGCTGCTCGCGTCGGAACTGGAGGAGCCTGAGGAGCTTTCGCAGGAGGAACCCCATGCGGGGCAGCCTAGGGCCGGGCTGACGGTGCCGGCGGGCAGCCTAGGGCCGGGCTGACGGTGCCGGCGGGCGGTCTCGGTCCAGGCCGTCACGCCGCTCCTGGATCGCACGCCACACACGTGCTGCCGTGAGCGGCATGTCGACGTGGCGGACGCCGAGCGGCGAGAGCGCGTCGACGACCGCGTTCTGGACGGCGACGGTCGAGCCGACCGAGCCCGACTCGCCGATCCCTTTCATCCCGAGCGGGTTCCGCGGCGAGGGGGTCACGGTGGTGCCGAGCTCGAAGGAGGGGAGCTCCGCGGCGCTCGGGAACCCGTAGTCCGCGAGCGTCGCCGTCAAGGGGTTGCCGAGCTCGTCGTAGCGGACCTCTTCGTAGAGCGCCTGCGCGACGCCTTGGGCGAGGCCGCCGTGCACCTGGCCCTCCACGATCGTCGGGTTCACCACGTTCCCGCAATCATCGACGGCGACGAGCCGGCTCAGGGAGACGTGGCCGGTCTCGGTGTCGACCTCCACGACCGCCACGTGCGCCCCGAAGGGGTAGGTGCCGTCGTCCTGCGTGAACCCGCCCTCTGCATGGAGACGGCCGCCCGGGGCGGCCGCGGCCACCTGCGACCAGCTGAGGGCGGTGGTGGGCACCCCGGCGACCGCCACACCGCCTTCCACCACGACGACGTCTGCCGGCGCGACCTCGAGAAGCCTGGACGCGACCTGTTTCGCCTGTTCGACGACCTCACCGGCCGCCGCGAACGTCGCGTTGCCGGCGAGCTGCCCCGAACGGGACCCGAAGGTGCCCACTCCCCATGGCACGAGACCGGTGTCGGAATGCACGACTCGCACGCGCTCCATCTCGACGCCGAGCACGCTCGCCACGATCTGGGTGAGCGAGGTCACCAGTCCCTGGCCGTGTGGAGACGCGCCGACGGTCACCACGACGTCGCCATCCTCGCCGATGGACACCGCGCCGTACTCCGCGCCAGAACCGCTCACCTCCACGAACGTCGACAGGCCGATCCCGAGCTGGACCGGATCGCCCCGGCGGCGCCGCTCGGCCTGCTGCGCGCGAAGCGCGTCGTAGCCCACGAGCGAGAGCGCAGCGTCCAGCGCCCCCTGATAGTCGCCGCTGTCGTACACGGCGCCCGTCGCGGTCGCGTAGGGGAAGTCTCCAGGGGCGAGCATGTTCCGACGCCGGACCTCCACGGGGTCCATGCCGAGCTCCACGGCGAGCATGTCGACCGCCCGCTCGAGCATGGCCGTCGCCTCCGGACGCCCCGCGCCGCGATAGGGACCGACAGGCGTGGTGTTCGTCACCACTGCGAGCGACCTGAGCGCGAGACGCGGGATCCGGTAGACCCCGGTCGCCATCAGCCGCGCCGTGCGGAACGGAACGCCGCCCCGCCAGGGGTACGCCCCCACGTCGGTCACGGTGCGTGCCTCGAGCCAGACGATCGTGCCGTCACGCCGCGCCCCGAGGGCGACGTCCTGGACCTGGCCACGCCCCTGGCTCATCGCCACCAGGTTCTCCGAACGGGTCTCCACATGGCGCACCGGCCGTCCGAGACGCGCGGCGAGCGCGGCGACGACGACCTGCTCGGGATAGACGCCGCCCTTCGCGCCGAACCCTCCCCCGACCGCGACGGTCCGCACCCGGAGCGTCTCCTCCTCCACGCCGAGCGCGTGGGCGATCCCGCGCCGCACGGCGAAGGGCGCCTGGGAGGTCACGACGCACTCGAGCCCGCCTGGAACCGGCATCGCCAGGGTCCCGTTGGTCTCCATGGGGACCGCCGCGACCCGTTGGTTCACGAAGCGCGCGCGCACGACGACCTCGGCGCCCTCGAGCACGTCCGTCTCCCCCAGAGACGCATCGAGCACGACGTTCGTGCCGACAGCCGGGAACAGCAGCGGCGCCTCGGCCTCGAGCGAGGCCAGGGGGTCGACGACGACCGGCAGAGGATCGGCGTCCACGACGACGAGCTCCGCCGCGTCCGTCGCCGCGGCCAGCGACTCGGCCACCACGACCGCGACCGCCTCGCCGACGAAGCGGACGCGGTCCCTCGCCAGGCACGGACGCGCGAGCGCCGGACGCGCAGGGCCGTCGGGCCGCTGCCACTCGGGGATGTCGGCGAGACCGAGGTCCTCGGCGGTGAAGGCCGCCACGACCCCTGGCTGCGCCTTCGCGGCGGTCACCGCCACCTCACGCAGCTCTCCGTGCCCGATGGTCGAGCGCACGAACACGGCGTGAAGCATGCCCTCGACATGAAGGTCGG
>JAJYXS010000042.1 GCA_021801615.1 Actinomycetes bacterium | reverse complement strand
ACCGCCAAGGCGGCGGCCAGGAGCACGACAGCCCAGGCGACGGCGCGCAGGGCGCGCCCGAGGGGTGCAAGGAGGCCGTCGCGATCGAGGTGGGTCTGCGAGCCGTCGGCGAGCACGGCCGAGCCGTGCACGTCCACGACGCGGCGCCGGAGCTGACGCGCGGGCGTGCTGAGGAAGCGCTGGGCGAGCGAGAGCGCGGTCGCGCCGGCTGCACCGAGCGCCGCGCTCCACGAGAGGTCGCCTGCCTGCGCGACGTACGCGGTGAGCACGGGAAAGGCGCCCCACGAGAGGGCGAACACGAGATCGGTGTGGAACGCGCCTCCGAAGAGGTCGCCGTTGTAGGCGACGACCAGCAGCGGACCGACGACGAGGAACGGGACGAGCACGGTGCCCACCGTGAGGACGCCGAAGCTCCCGAGGACGAGCGCGCCCGCAAGGCCCGAGACGGTGGCGGTGACGAGCGCCCAGCTCGGGATGGCCGTGCGCAGGGGCCGGTCCTGCAGCTCGTCGTAGGCGTGGGCGGCGAGTCCGACGGCGAGGAAGAAGGCGGCGAGCGCGGCGAGCAGCCGGCTCAGCGCGACGGACGGCGCGAGGCAGGCGCCGATCACGACATAGGAGAGGTGCCACGCGGTGTACGGAGGATGGAGCAGGGTCCACCAGTCGCGCAGACGGCCCGGGCGCGCCGCGTAGAACGCGGGACGCGCCGAGTCGCCGGTCACTTCCGGCGGCCCCACATGACGATGCCGCCCCCGAGGCTCATGCGTCGCACTGACACCTCTCCAATGCCGGCGCGCTCCCAGGCCTCCAGCGTCCAATCGACGGGGTAGCGCCGGTAGTGACGGGTGATGCTCGGGCCGAGGAACCTCCCCACGCGGTACCAGGGCCTCCCGCCGGTGACCAGGCCGCCGAGGGGCAGGGCGGCTCTCGTGTACAGCCACCACAGCGCTCGCCACAGCGGGTCCTCTGGCACCGCGAACTCGAGGGTCGCGACCACGCCGCCGGGGCGCACCACTCGGGCGAGCTCTGCGAGCGTCGCCTCGGGGTCGTCGACGTACCGCAGCAGGTAGGTGAAGCTCAGCGCGTCGACGGAGTGATCGGCGAGCGGGAGCTGCTCGGCCCTCGCGACGGCGATCGCGACCGACCTTCGTCGCGCGGACGGAGGCGCACCCGTGGCCACGGCTCGCCGGCCGAGCGCCGTCCTCACGTTGCGCATGCCCTGGCGGGCCATTGCCTCGTCCAGGTCGAAGCCGACGACCGCTGCGCCGGTCCGGGCGTGGAGGGCGAGCGCGACTCCCGCGGTGCCGGTCGCCACGTCCGCGACGAGCCGTGGGTCCGCCGCCGAGATCGCGTCCAGCAGGGCTGCTCTCCACCGGCGGTTCTGCCAGAACGACAGCCACTCCGCGAGGCGGTCGTAACGCGCGGGAAGTCCACGGAACACCTGGCGCGCGACCTGGTTCCCGCCACCTGGGGCCTGCGCGCTCGGCACGCTACGACGATTTCACACATCGAGCAGGCAGGCCAGCATGCATTGGAGGCAGCGGGGGACGCGTTGCCGTAGGGTGAAGGCGGTGCGCTCGCTCTCTGCGCCTCGAAGCGGGGCGGAAGTCATGCCCGACGTGACCGAGCGATGGGGCCAAGACGCCGCCGGTTCGGTCGCCGAGCCCTACGACGTCGTGCTGTGGAACGACCCGGTCACGCTGATGGAGGTCGTGGTGCGCGTCCTGAAGAAGGTGTTCGGCTACGAGACGGAGAAGGCCGAGCGGCTGATGTTGACCGCGCATCAGCGTGGAAGGGCCGTCGTGTGGACCGGAGAGCGCGACCGCGCCGTCCGTTACTGCCTCGAGCTCGGCACGAACGGGCTGCACTCCACGGTCGCGCGGGCTGGGTGAGCCGGCCGCGTCGTCGCCGGGGGTTCAGGCGCCTCGAGGACGGACGCATCGCGCTCGACCTGCCCCGGGGAGCCCGGGAGCTCATGGCCGCTGCTGCAGAGAGGCTGCGAGAGACCGGGTCCTCGCCGGGCTCTCCCGGCTTCGACGTCCTGTTCGGCAGGATCGACGAGAGCGCCGCCATCGACGATCCGGCCTACGTGCTCGAGCGCCAGCTCGGGGTGGACGAGGTCGTCTCGGTGGTGTCGGCGAGCGTCGGGAAGGACGTGATCGACGTACAAGAGGCCGAAGCGTGGCTGAAGGTCCTCGGGATGACCCTGTCGCTCCGGGCGGCGGAGCTCGGGCTCCGCACGGAGGCCGACAGGGAGGCCCTCGGCATCCGGGACGAGGCGGTCATGCGCGCCGTCCACGCGCTGCAAGTCGGTCTCCTCGACGCGATCGACGGACCCGGCGACGTCTAGGCCCCAGGCCCCGAGCGACAGGAACCCGCGTGCGCCTCCGGGGACTTGAACCCCGAACCTGCGGATTAAGAGTCCGTTGCTCTGCCATTGAGCTAGAGGCGCACCGGGCAGTGTACGCGACGCGGGTGTGCTGGTCGCCGACGCTCGATGAGGCCCCGTGAGCGTGCGCGCCCAGCGGAACGCGCTCGTCTGGGCCGCAGCGGCCTCGGCCGCGGCGCAGTTCGTCCCCTCGATCGTCGCGCTCGGGCAGTGGGCACCCCTGCGAGCGCTGCCCGGCGGGCTGTGCCGTTGGCAAGGTCCGGGGTCGTCGTCGAAGGTCGCGCTGACCTTCGACGACGGTCCGGATCCCGAAGGCACGCCCCGGGTGCTCGACGTGCTCGGCGAGCTCGGCCTTCGCGCCACGTTCTTCGTGCTTGGCGAGCGGGTCCGTGACGATCCCGAGCTTGTCTGGGAGATCGCGCGCCGCGGGCACCAGCTCGCGACCCACGGCGACCAGCACGCTCGCCACCTGCTCCGCACGCCTGCGTGGGCGCGCCGGGACCTCGATCGGGCCATGGAGGCCATGGCGGCGCTCGGGCACCCTCCCCGCTGGTTCCGCCCTCCCTACGGGCAGGCGACCGGTGCGACGCTCGCGCTCGCCCGTGCGATGGGGCTCGAGACGGTGCTGTGGTCCGCCTGGGGACGCGAGTGGGTGTCGCCGGAGCCCGAAGAGGTCGCCGCCAGGATCGGCCG
Source organism: Actinomycetes bacterium (assembly GCA_021801615.1). Taxonomy (GTDB): domain Bacteria; phylum Actinomycetota; class Acidimicrobiia; order Acidimicrobiales; family RAAP-2; genus JAJYVT01. The sequence continues at coordinate 10,990 of JAJYXS010000042.1, read as the reverse complement.
GAGGCTCCTGCCCGGCGCCGTGGTCCTCCTCCATGACAGCGACCGGTTCGGCCGCGCGGGGATGTGGCGGGCCGCCTGCGACGCGCTCCCACTGGTCGCGTCGGAGCTGCACCGGCGGCGGCTCGACGCAGTGACCATGGACGAGCTCGTCGCGTGCGCCACGGCCCCTGTCGCATGAGCGGTCGCGAGAGCGGTGCCCGGCTCACCCAGCGGGCGGCCACCCGGCGCCGGATCGACCGATCGTCTTTGCGCAGAGCAGTTCTTCGAGCCCGAGCCTGCCCCCCTGGCGTCCGAACCCCGACGCCTTGCAGCCGCCGAACGGCGCGGAGGGATCGGGCCGGACGCCGTTCACGGCGACCACTCCCGTGCGGAGCAGGCGAGCGACGCGCTGGGCACAGGCGGGGTCGGCGGTCCACAGCGCGCCTGCGAGGCCATAGTCCGAGTCGTTGGCGATGCGGACCGCCTCTTCCTCCGTGTCGTACGGCAGGATCGCAAGAACGGGCCCGAAGATCTCCTCACGAGCGATGATCATGTCGCTCGTCACCTCCGAGAAGACGGTCGGGCGCACGAAGTACCCTCGCTCCAGACCGTCGGGAGCCTCCGGGCCGCCGATCAGGAGCTTGGCTCCCTGGTCGATGCCGGCACGGATGCAGCCGCGGACACGCTGGAGCTGGCCTGGACAGGACAGCGGTCCGAGCGTGGTCGACTCGTCGAGCGAGCTGCCGACGGCGTAGGCGCCCGCGGCCTCGACGGCGCGCTCTTCGACCTGGGGGAGCTTCGCACGCGGGACGATCATGCGGGTGAGCCCCCAGGCTGTCTGGCCGGAGAAGAGGAAGCACGAGCGCACCGTCGCGGCCACCGCGGCGTCGAGGTCCGCGTCCTGGAGGAGGACGCTCGCGGACTTGCCGCCGAGGCGCAGCGCGACGCGCGTCGGCGTGCGCGACGCGAGCTCCATCACCCGCCTTCCGGTGCGCGTCGATCCCGTGAACGCGACCATGTCGACCCGGGGGTGCGCCGCGATCGCCTCGCCGACGATCGGGCCAGGCCCGACCACCATGTTGAAGACGCCGGGGGGGACCCCGGACTCGTCGAGGATCTCCGCGAGGACGTACGCGCTCAGCGGGGCGATCTCCGACGGCTTCACCACGACGGTGCATCCGACGGCGAGCGCGGCCGCGACGTCGAGCGAGATCTGCTGGAGGGGATGGTCCCATGGCGTGATGGCCCCGACCACGCCGACGGGCTCTCGCACGACGAGCGAGCTGCCGAGCTCCTCCTCCCAGGCCACCTCGCCGATCCGCGCTGCGGCGTCGGCGAAGACGCCGGACGCGAGACCCGCCTGGATGGTCCTCGAGAGCGCGAGCGGCGTGCCGACCTCGTGCGAGATGGTCGTCGCGATCTCCTCGCGGCGCGCAGCGAGACCTTTCGAGATGCGAGAGAGGATCCCCGCGCGCTCTTCGGCGCGCGTCGCGGACCAGGGGCCGAACGCCTCGACGGCGGCGTCGATCGCGCGCTCGACGTCGTCGGTGGTGGCCTCGGGGATCTTGGCGAAGACCTCTTCCGTGTTGGCGTCGAGCACTTCGCGGACCCCAGCGCCGGCCCCGGGCGTCCAGGCTCCGCCGACGTAGAAGGTGTCGCGAACCTCCACCACCGCTCCTCGCCGAAGGCAACGTCTTCTGGCCCCGCGCACCCCCCGGGTCGGCGCGGCGGGCTCGACGTTAGCGCTCGGGCGTCCGAGCGCTCCATCGGTGCTGGCGCTCGGTATCGCGTGGTGGGTTTTCGGCTCTGCTTCGTGGTTCGTACCTGACAAACGTTCGTCTGACCAGGCAGGACATGCTGCGACGAAGCGAGGAGCGGGTGATAGAAGGTGAAGTGCATGAACACGCGTCGTTGGCCGCTCGGGGCTCTGGCGCTCACGCTCCTCCTGCTCGTCGGGTTGCTCGTCCCGTGGGCAGGAGGCCGTGCTGCAGCCACGCCGAGCACGCACTCCCTCACTTGCGCGCCCGGGCTCGGAACGGGCTCCCCGGGGGTGACCCGGACCGAGATCAAGATCGCCGCCATCTCCACGTTGACGGGCATCCTCGCCGCGGACTTCGGGTCGCTCGTGCCAGGCATCAAGGCGTACTTCGACATGGTCGATGCCCACGGAGGCGTGGACGGGCGCAAGATCGTGCTCGCCTACGACCTCGACGACGCAGGTCTGGCGAGCCAGTTCCAGGCGGACACCCGGACGGCGATCGACCAGGACCACGCGTTCGCGGTCGCGGTGTCTTCGTACTGGTTCACGCCGAGCTACTTCGTCGCCACCTGTACCCCGACGTACGGCTACAACGTCGACGGCAACTGGGCCGGCGCTCCGAACCTCTTCGCCGCCGGGGGATCGGTTCTGACACTGAAGACGGTCGCTCCTGCGACGGCGTACCTCATCGACGAGACGCGCTCGAAGTCCGTGGCGATCCTCGCCTACAGCGTCTCGACGTCGTCGGACCTGTGCCGCACGACCGGCAGGCTGCTTCGAGCGGCCGGCTACCACGTGAGCTTCACAGACCTCCGGCTCCCGCCGATCGACGCCAACCTCACGCCTGATGTCCAGCGGATCCAGCACGCGGGTGCCGACTTCGTCATCTCGTGCATGACAGTGACAGGCAACGTCGAGCTCGCGCGCGATATCCAGGAGTACGGGCTGCACGTGCACCAGCTCTGGTTCGACGGCGCCGACGCGACCGTGGTGAAGAAGTACAAGGACCTGCTCCAGGGCGTCTACTTCGACCTCCTGAACGTCCCGGAGTCCGCCGCGCGCGTCTACCCGGGCGTCTACCCGGGGCTCGAGACCTACCTGAAGGCGATGCGCCGCTACAGCCCGGGCTACGCGGACAACGCGCTGGCGCTCGACGGCTGGGAGTCCGCCGCGCTGATGGTCGCAGGGATCCGCGCGGCTGGCCGCCACCTCACCCAGGCCGCGGTCGTCGCGGCGACCAACCGTCTCACCGCCTTCACCGCCGGCGGGCTGGAGGAGCCCATCGACTGGGAGACCGCGCACTTCGCCTCGACACGCACGGCCTGCAGCGCCTTCGAGGAGGTGAAGGGGGCCGCCGCGCTCCCGGTGCTCGGGAAGGGCAAAGAGGTCTTCGTCTGCTTCAGGACCTCGGACGTGCGCCACCCGAAGCCCATCGCGCCGCCGCGGGGGATCCCCGGACCCCAGCACGGCTGATCCGCTGCAGATGGAGCAGCTGCTCGGGTTCGCCGTCCCGGGGATTCCTTACGGCTGCGCGTACGCGGTGTTCGCCGTGGGGCTCGTGCTCACCTACCAGACGACCGGCGTCTTCAACTTCGGCTACGGGGCTCAGGCGTACGCATCGGCGTTCGTGTTCGCATGGCTCGTCGACGGTCACGGGTGGTCGACGTGGGCGGCCTTCGTCGGCTCTGTCGTGATCCTCGGACCCGGCCTCGGGCTCGTCTTCGACCGCTTCTTGTTCTCGCGCATCGCGAGCACGAACACGACCGCGAAGGTCGTGACGGGCCTGGCCCTGCTCGTCGGCATCCCTGCCCTGCTGCCGGTCGTCTTCAGCAACGAGAACCTCGTCGGGGTGCCGAGCATCCTGTTCGCACCCGGCACCGTGTACTTCCATCTCGGGCCGGACGTGCCGGTGAACGGGATCTACCTCAGCGCCGTGCTGCTCGCCGTCGCGATGCTGGTCATCCTCGTGCTCCTCCTGCGCACGACGAGCCTGGGGCTCGAGATGCGCGCCGCGGTCGAGAGCCGTCGGCTGCTCGAGCTCGAAGGCGTCGCCGCGGTGCGCGTGACCGCGACCGCATGGGCCGTCTCGGGTCTCATGGCAGGGCTCGCAGGGGTGTTGCTCGCTCCGACCGAGGTGACCGTCCAGGCACAGGACTACGTGACGCTCATGGTGGCGGCGATCGCGGCGGCCGCGTGCGCGGCGATGGGATCGATGACCGTCGCCGCAGTGGTGGGCGTGCTCATCGGAGTGGTGAGCCTGACCGCCCAGGGCTACCTCCCGACGTCCAGCTTCTGGTACTCGGCAGTGCTCCCGGCGTTCCCCTTCATCGTCCTCGTGGGCGCGCTGCTCTTCGTCCCGAGGCTTCGCCGCCTCGAGCAGGTGCAGGACCCCTTGTCGACGGTGGATCCGCCACCGCCCCTGCCGACGGCCCGAGTGAGAGGGCGGGAGATCGACCGGCTGGTGCACACGGCCTTCTGGCTGCTCGTCGTGGTCTTCGTCGGGTCGATGCTCACCTGGATGCCCACCTCGTGGGAGACCGTGCTGAACCAGGGGATGGCGTACTCGGTGATCTTCCTCTCCGTGACGCTCATCACCGGGACCGCGGGCCAGCTCTCCCTCGCGCAGGCCACCCTGGCCGGCGTCGCCGCGTTCAGCGCGGGCCAGCTCGCGAGGCACTTCGGCCTCGACTTCCTCGCCGGCGGCGTCCTCGGCTCGCTGGCGGCGTCCGGCGTGGCAGGGCTCCTCGCGCTCGCGTCGCTGCGGCTCCGGGGCCTGGGCCTCGCGCTCATGACCTTGGCCGCCGCGCTGTTGTTCGACGTCGCGATCTTCCCCGCACAGGCGGTGAGCGGCGGGACAGGCGGGATCCAGCTGACAGCGCGCTGGCTTCCCCTGGATCTTCTGGCGCCCAACGGCCATGCCTACTTCCTGCTCGTGTTCCTGGTGCTCGTGGTCTGCGCGGGCGCCGTCGCGCTCGTCCAACGCGGCACGGTGGGACGGTTCCTCGCTGCGATGCGTGGCAGCGAGCTCGGTGCTGCAGGCGTGGGCGTGAACATCGCCTGGCAGCGCGTGCTCGCCTTCGTGCTCTCCGGCGCCCTCGCCGGGGCAGGTGGGACGCTGCTCGCGATCCAGCAGACGGTGATCGCCCCGGGGGAGTTCAACTACCAGCTCTCCCTGGCCTTCGTGGTCATCGTGGTGACGACCGGGGTCGGGACCGTCGAGGGCGCGATCCAGGCAGGTGTGGGGCTCGTCGTGGTCGAGCAGCTGCTGCAGTACGCGCCACAGCGGCTCCAGGGTCTCGCCTTCGTGCTCTTCGCGCTCGGGGCGCTCACCTATGCGGCACATCCAGAGGGGATCGTGGAGCTGGAGAAGCGGCGGTGGACCGAGCGCGCCGAGCGGCTGCTCGCGCGCCGCCACGGAGCGTCGGCGACCGCCGCGGTCACCGGGCGGTCGTGATGCTCGCGGTGCGAGGCCTCACCAAGTCCTTCGGCGCGACGCCCGCCGTTGTGGGTGTCGACGTCGACGTGGAAGCTGGCGAGAGCGTCGGTCTGGTCGGGCCGAACGGGGCCGGAAAGACCACCGTCCTCAACTGCATCTTCGGGCAGCTGCGTCCGGACGCGGGCAGCGTCGAGCTCGACGGGCGCGACATCGGCCGGCTCCCGACGTGGCGCCGGGCGCGCCTCGGCGTCGCGAGGACCTACCAGCGGCTCGAGATCTTCCCCGAGCTCACCGTGCGCGATCACCTGATCGTCGCGCTTCGGGTCCACCGCGGTGGCACTCGCCTGTGGCGCGACCTGTTGGGCATGAGCGCGCCGGGACGCGAGGAGATCGCCGCGGCCGACTCCGTGCTCGTCGCCCTCGGCCTTCTCGAGCTCGCGGACGTGCCGGTGGCGGCGCTCGGGCTCGGTGTCTGCAGGCTTGTCGAGCTCGCACGCGCGGTCGTCGCCCAGCCGCGCCTTTTGCTCGCCGACGAGCCGACCTCTGGGCTCGACGAGCAGGAGACCCGGGATCTCGCGGGCCTCCTCCGCTCGCTGCAGCGCGCACGCGGGATGGGCATGCTGCTCATCGAGCACGACCTTGCGATCGTAGAAGCGGTCGTGGACCGCGTCGTGGTGATGGACCTGGGCCGAGTGGTCGCGTCGGGCTCCTTCGACGAGGTGATGGCCGCCCCCGCGGTGCGGCGCGCCTACCTCGGTGTGCCATGAGCGGCGACGTGGCTCCGGTCCTCGAGCTGGACGAGGTGAGCGCCGCGTACGGCCCGTACCGCGCGCTGTTCGAGGTGAGCTTCTCGGTGGAGAGCGGGGGCGCGGTCGCCCTCCTCGGGCCCAACGGAGCCGGGAAGTCGACGGTGGCGCGCGTCGCGTCCGGGCTCGTCCCCGTCACCTCCGGGCGCGTCCGCGTGGACGGGCGCGACATGACCGGGGAGCCGGCGTGGCGGATCGCCCGCGCGGGGCTGGCGCACGTGCCCGAGGGACGCGGGGTCTTCGACTCGATCAGCGTCGAGGAGAACCTCGTGCTCTCGTTCCGGCGGCGCGCGGGGCGAAGGATGGTGCCGGCGTCCCTCGAGCGCGCGTACGCGAGCTTCCCAGTGCTCGGCGAGCGCCGGCACGACCGCGCTGGGACGCTCTCGGGTGGCCAGCAGCGGCTCCTCTCCCTGGCCAAGGTTCTCGTGGTGCCGCCGAAGCTGCTCATCGCCGACGAGCTCTCCCTCGGGCTCGCGCCGAGCGTGATCGACGACGTCTACGCGGGCCTCGCCGAGGTGCGCCGGAGCGGCACCGCGCTGGTCGTCGTCGAGCAGCAGGTGGACCGTGCGCTCGCGCTCGCGTCGTCGGCCGTCGTCCTCGAGCGCGGCTCGGTGGCCTACTGTGGGCCGGCGTCAGGGGCTCGGTCCGTGGTGGAACGGGTGCTCGAGCGTCGTAGCAGGACACACGACGCCGGCAAGGATGCGGGGCCGGCGGACCGGACGACCCCCGCGAAGGCCGTCAGCCCGAGACGAGCGTGAAGCGCGACCCCGCGCCGAAGAGACGCTCTGGGAGCGACAGCGCCATCCGCTCGGCCCACGCGACGTCCCGTGACCCTGTGGCCGAGCCGGGGGCCGGGCGGTGGCAGAATCGACGATCGCGGGCGCCGGCGGAGGCTCGCGAACGGCGCAGCGGACCGTCCTCGCACGGACGGCGCGCGGGGCACAGCGGTGTCGAGCCAGGGGAGATCGAGCAGGCATGAGCACGGCGCAGCGGGCCGCACCGAGCGACCTCTTGGGCGAGCGCGCGCCCGAGCCCGAGAGCGCGGTGCAGGCTGCGCCGCTGTCGCTCACGCAGCGTTCTTCGCTCCTGATGGCGCCGCACAACCCGAGCCGAGAATTCATGAGCTGGGTGTACCAGCTCAACGGGAAGCTGGACGTGGACGCACTGGTGCGGGCGGTGGACGACGTGGTCGAGGCTCACGACGTGCTGCGCGTCCGTTTCGAGCCCGGTCCCGGAGACGGCGTGGAGACTTCGACGCAGTTCGTGACGCCGTTCCGCAGCGGTGTGACGCGCGTCGTCCGACTCGACGACCGTCCGAAGCTCGAGGCGCTGGCGGCGGCGGTCGTCGCGGTCGAGGCCGAGTACCGCGACCTGTCGCCGTGGGACGAGCCGCGCCTGCAGGCGACGCTGTACGTGGTCGCGCCGAAGACCCACGTGCTGTCGATCTTCGTCGCCGAGGCGCTCTGCGACGGGGAGTCAGGGACGCTCGTGGCGGCCGAGCTGTCGAGGGCGTACGCGCTGCACGCCGGCAAGACGCCGCCGGACCTCCCGCTCCCGGCGCACGGGAGCTACCTGCGATGGGTCCTCGAGAACCCGGTGCCGGAGCCGCTCCAGCGGCGTGCGGTCGACCACTGGCGAGCGCTGCGGGACGAGCCGGTCGCCGCCGGCACGTGGCCGATGACCCTCCCAGAGCGGTCCCGCCCGCGCACCCGCTTCTTCAACGTGCCCGCAGGGCAATGGCAGCGCCTTGTCGACGTGACGCCGGGGATGGAGGCGATGCCCTTCGTGGTGGTGCTCTCCTGGCTCGAGATGTCGCTCGCGCGTGTGGCCTCGGCCGAGCGCTTCGTCGTCACGACCGCGGTCTCCAACCGGAGCCGTCCGGGCGCGAAGGGCCTCATCGGGAACTTCGTCGGCCCTGTGCGCATGGTCGCGCAGGTCGCCTGCACAGAGCCGCTGGAGGAGGTCTCGCCGAGAGTGTTGCGCGCTCTTCGCGAAGCCCTCGCCGCGAGCGTCGTCCCGGTCCCGCTCGCAGAGGCGCGCCTCCAGGCGCCGGAGCCGTTCGTGCCCCCCGACCCGACCGTGTCGTTCTTCATGTTCGACGAGCGCCAAGGTCCCGACTTCGTCGGGGTCCGCCAGCGCCGGTTCCGAGTGCACACGGGGCGCGACGTCCTGCGGGTCAACTGCACGCCGGACGAATCGGGAGGCCGGAACTTCTTCGTGATCTCCGGCTCCGCCCCAGGGGACCTCATGGACGCGCTGGTCGCGGAGCTACAGGGTCACCTCGGGGTCGCTCGATGAGCGGGGCCGGATCGGTCGAGTCGGGTCATTTTGGACCGTTGGGAGGAGCGGAGCGTGGCGAAGAACGTGCTCGGAGGGGAGCTGGAGCCCTGCAGCACCGATCCGATGACCGGCTTCTACCGTGACGGGTGCTGCAACACGGGCGTGGGGGACCTCGGCGTCCACACCGTGTGCGCGCGGGTGACGGCGGAGTTCCTCGAGTTCTCGAAGTCTCGCGGCAACGATCTCTCGACGCCTCGCCCAGGGTTCCCCGGCCTCCGGGCCGGGGACCGGTGGTGCCTGTGCGCGCCGCGTTGGCAGGAGGCGCTGGAGGCAGGGGTGGCGCCCGAGGTCGTGCTCGAGGCGACGCATGCCGCCACCCTCGAGTGGGTCAGCCTCGAAGACCTCTGCCGGCACGCCGTCGATCGAGAGGGCTGAAGGCAGGGATCGTCGCCGACCGCACCGTCCCGTCAGAGCCGGGCCCGGAGGGCCGCGGCGGCCTCTGCGGAGCGCTCTCGTAGCGCCTTCCGCGCGTCGTCGGAAGGTCCGAGCACCCCGGCGAGGTGCTCGAAGAACAGCCCGACGATGAACGCACGGAGGACTCGGGCGACCGCGGGTGCGCCCGGCCCGTCGCAGATGGCCGGCTCGGACTCCTCGAGCCAGCGTTCGAGGGCCGTCTGCGTCGCCTCGAAGAGCTCGACTCCGACGGCGTGAGCGGTCTGTTCTCCTCGCATGACCTCGCCGAGCATCAGGCGGATGAAGTCCTCGACCTCGAGCATCGAGCCCAGGATGTCGTCGAGCATGTCGGCCAGCCCGTCGAAGTCGTCCCGAGCGATCGAGGCACGGCCGGTCGACGCCGCGAGGTCCTCGATGAAGCCGCGCTCTTGGAGCACCGCGACGAGGAGCTCCCGCTTGGAGGCGAAGTAGTGGTACAAGGATGCGACGTTCAGCCCGGCGGCGGCGGCGAGGTCGCGCATGCTGGTGCCGTCCACGCCCCGCTGGGACATCAGCGCGAGGGCGGTGTCGAGGATGTGCTGGCGCTGGGAGAACCCCGCGGCTTGCTGGGCTCCGGCGGAAGATGAGGTCGTCACGGCCTCCATTGTCGGGTTCGCGCGGGCTCACGTCGAGCGCGCGCCTGTTCTGGCTGGTCAGGATGCCAGGGTCATCGGTCGATCGGCCGGCTGCCTGGCTGGCCGGCTGGCCGCCTTGCTGGCCGGCGGCCTTGTCCTCGGAGCCTAGGAGCCCGGTTGCTGGTCGAGATCCACATTGCCGCGGTCATCGCGACGACGGAGGTCGCGGGTCGTCACGAGCTCGAGCTCGACCATGACCTCGCCGGTCACGGCGCGCGCCGCCCGGGCCGCGTCTCTCCCGAGCCGGACGAGGCGTCCGAGCGTACGGGGATCTGCCAACACCATGCGCACCGCCCCAGGGATGTCGGCGCGTCCGTCGGGGAGAAGGAGCGACGCGATCCGTGGCGTGAGGGTCCCCGCGACGTCGCTGATCGCACGGACGACGCCCCACGGCACGGCTCGCGCCTCGCAGACAGCGGCGATCGCTGCGGTCTCCATGTCCACCGCCGTCGCCTCATCTGGGATCGGCGGTGTCGTGCTGTGACCAGCGGGACCTGTGCCGACCAGGGGCATGCGCTCGACGGTGGCGAGGACGCCGGTCCCGCCTCGGCCTCGGCTCGGGGTGAACACCGTGCCGGTCCGCACGTCGACCACCCTTGCCGGGCGGAGGGTGTCGCCAACGCGCAGCGAGGCGTCGAGCGCGCCTGCGACGCCGGTGACCAAGACGCTGTCTGGGGCGACCTCCTCGAGGACGAGCGCCGTCCCGGCTCCGGCGAGAGCCGGTCCGACGCCCACCGCGCTTGCGATGACGTCCTCGCGGCCCCAAGCCGGCACTCCTCCGAGCTTCGTCGGGCGCAGGCCGAGCCGCCGGACGAGCGGCCGGAGCTCGCGGGGCATCGCGGCGAGGACGAGGGCGCGACCGCTCACGTCACGGTGCCCGGCGTCACGGTGCAGCCGTCACGGTGCCCGGCGTCACGGTGCCCGGCACGGCTCCTAGTGCGATCGCGCCCACCCGTCGACGCTCGAGAGGCGGTAATCGACGGTGTCTGCGATGTGCTGCGACCCGTCGGTCGCCTCGACGCGCAGGAAGACCCCCACGACGTAACCGCCGCCGAGCTGGACCCTGGTGCGGTACGTGCCGGTGACCGCGGCACGCTGGGACGGTGGGACGAGGTCGCGTGCGGGCTCGACGTTCTCGAAGTAGTGGCCGCGCGGGAAGAACGTCCGGATGGAGAGGAGCCCACGCACCGGGCCGAGCACCGCCGAGGCCTGCGGCCCTGTGAGTCGTCGGCGAGCCTCGACCTTCCCCGACGGTGCGACGGCTTCCTCTGCGACGTGGTCGGGAGCCGTGAAGACGAATTTCACGATCGTGCCGGAGAGCTGGTTGGACGTGTAGCTGCCGGCCACCCGGGTGGCCAGGAGGGTCTCGCCCGCACCGTTGTGCACCGCGAGGTCGTAGCCTGTCGGCGCCTCGAACGCGCCGAGGACCGCACCTCCCGCCGCCAGGAGGCTCATCGCGCCGACGAGAAGGAACGCAAGGGGGAAGCGCCGCATCGTGCCAGGCTACCTCCCGCGTCGATCGTGGCCAGCTGGGGCTCTGAGCACCCAGGCCGATCCAGGTCGAGCTAGGCTGCGGTCGCCTCTCGCAGCAGCTCGACGAACC
>JAJYXS010000211.1 GCA_021801615.1 Actinomycetes bacterium | reverse complement strand
AGGGCGGAGGACCCGCGGCCGGGTGGAGGCCGGGTGGAAGCGCCTCGGCCGGGCGGAGGAACTGTGGCCGGCTGCAGTCAGGGCGCAGGGCGGCGGGAGGCGCGGCGGGAAGGGCGGCGCGGCGGGAAGGGCGGCGGGAAGGGCGGCGCGGCGGGAAGGGCCGGCCGCAGGTCGTGCTCGTGCGTGCGCCCCTTTGGCCGCGCCATGGCGCGCCACTCGGATTCTCACGCGCCCTGCCCCGCCCTGCCCCGCTCGAGTCCGCGGTGCCTGCTCCCGCCCGACTCCGCCCGACTTCACCGCCGCCTGCTCCCGCCCCCCTTGCCTGCTCCCGCCCGACTCCGCCCGAGTCCGCGGTGCCTGCTCCCGCCCGACTCCGCCCACGCCCCCGTCCTGTTCGCGCCGGCGCGGTCTCGTCGGGCGGTTCAGTCGGGTGCACCTGGATGCCATGGCGGAGGGGCCAGCCGACTCGAGACGTGGGCACAGTGGGACTTGTATTCTGCAGGCCGAAGGTCCAGCGGGGCTGGGCGACGGATCGCTGGCCGCGGTGCCGGCGGGTCGGTCACGCATCAGCGGGCGGAACGCCGGTAGCCTTCTCGGGGGTCCAATGTCCATCGTCTCCGAACCCCTCGGCCGGGTGCTGGGGAACCGCTACCGACTGGTGGCGGGCCTCGGTTCCGGAGCTTCCGCCCATGTCTTCCTGGCCGAGGACATGGTGTTGCAGCGCCGCGTCGCTGTGAAGGTCCTGCAGCCGCAGCTGGTCCGCGATGAGGCCTTCCTGCGCCGCTTCCGAGCCGAGGCTCGATCGGTCGCCGCGCTGAACCACCCGCACGTGCTGCGCGTGTTCGACTGGGGCGAGGGCGAGGACGGGCCCTATCTCGTCCTCGAGTACCTGGAAGGGGGGAGCCTCTTCGACATGATCGCCCGGGGTCGGAAGCTCTCCCCCGGGCAGGCGGCGCGCATCGGCGCGCAGGCCGCCGAGGGTCTCGCGTACGCGCACGCGAGGGGGATCGTGCATCGGGACGTGAAGCCCGCCAACATCCTCTTCGACGAGGAAGGCCGAGTTCGCGTCGCGGACTTCGGGGTCGCACGGGCGCTCGCGAGCGCGTCGACGACCGACCCGGGCACGATGCTCGGCACCGCTCGCTACGCCTCCCCGGAGCAAGCGCGGGGGCTGCTGCTCGACGGCCGCTCCGACGTCTACTCCCTGGGCCTCGTCCTGTACGAGGCGTTGGTCGGCACGGTGCCCTTCACGCGGGAGACGCCGCACGCGACGCTCCAAGCACGCATCGGCGAACGTGTCCCGGTCACGCCCGAGCTCGGGGTCCTCGGGCCGGTCCTCGCGGAGGCGTGCAACCCGCGACAAGAGGCTCGCCCCCATGCGGCGGAGCTCGCGAGGCGCTTGGCGGCGCTGGCCGAGGAGCTCCCCCCGTCCCTGCCGCTGCCCCTGGTCCGCCGTGGCGCGGTCGCAGGCGCGACGCTCGGTGCCAAGGGAGCCGCAGATCTCACGGCGGGCGCGGCAGATGACGAGCTCACGCTCGTCGCGCATCTCGCCGCAACCACCGGGCAAACGCCAGGGGCCGCGTTCAGCGCTGGAGAGCGCGCACGGATCGTGCACGAGGGGCTCGCGGACACCGGCGAGCCGACCGCGACGATCAGGATGGGCGCCCCGGCACTCGCCTCCACGCGCACATCCCGCCGGCGCTACCCGCCGCGGCGGTGGCCGTGGGTAGTGGCGCTGCTGGTGATCGTTGCGTGCGTCCTCGCCGCGGGTGGGGTCTACGTCGCGAAGAGCAAGCTGCTCACCGCGAGCCACCAGGTTCCCAAGGTGCTGGGCGAGACCGTGGCGAGCGCCCGCAGAGCGTTGCTCGCGGACCACTTCGTCCCGAAGGTCGACGCTGCCGTTTCCTCTACGAAGGTGGCCGCCGGCAAGATCGTCCGTCAGATCCCGGGCCGGGGAGTCTCACTGAAGGAAGGGAGCACCGTCCAGATCGTCCCGTCCCGTGGCGAGCCCTCGGTGCGCGTCCCGTCGCTCGCAACAGGCATCGATTGCAAGTTCGCGACGCGCCTTCTCGAGGAGGCGAACCTCAAGGCGAGGTGCCCGGCGCTGCTGGCGTTCACAGCGCGGGTGCCACAAGGCGACGTCATCAACTGGTCCTACGACAAGAAGCTGGACCCCAAGACCGCGCCCTATGGGTCCACGATCCTCGTCGCCGTCTCGAGGGGTCCTCCGCCCGTCCGGCTTCCCCCGCTCGCGGGCGAGACCTACACACAGGCGGCAAAGACGCTGAGCGCCGACGGCTTCGTCGTGAAGGAGGCGGGGTCCTACTCGACAACCGTGCCCGCAGGCCTGGTCATCTCTACGACACCCGGTGCCGGAGCGTCGCTGTTCGTCGGCTCGTCCGTCACGGTGACGGTCTCGAACGGTCCCCAGGTGGTGACCGTCCCGACAACGGTCGGAGACACCGTCTCGCAGGCGACGGCAGCGATCCAGTCCGCCGGCTTGACGGTGAGCGCGGTGTACGGGCCAGGCACAGGCGTGGTGTTCACCACTGACCCGCTCGCCGGGCAGACGGAGAACGTCGGGACGACGGTGGTGCTCTACACCGAGCAGCCGCCCTCGACAGGCGTGGGCGGGCGGGGATCGCGACGCGGCACACCGGCGTCGGGGTCCGCCACACCGGCGTCGGGGTCCGCCACACCGGCGTCGGGGCAGAGCACAGCCACATCAGGGTCCGGCACCGGAACACAGGCACCCACCTCCGGCAATCTTCCGGCGCCCGGCCCGGGGTCCCGAGGCCAGTAGGGGTCCCGAGCCAGCCCGGCGTTCTGAGCGAGGGCGAGGCGGGCAGGGTTCGCCGGATGCCGCCGGGGGTTGCCGGAGACCGCTCCGGGTCAACCGGAGACCGCCCGGCTTGGTCCGCGGCGTCGCCTATCGAGGTTCGGAGTCGCCCGGGCTCACGAAAAGAGGTGCTGGCGCAGGTTCGCTTTGGGCTTCTTTCGGGGCCGTGACGCCGGCGTTGCGCGGAGGCGTCACGGTGTCTGCGTTCGCGGCGCGCGGGTCGAGGGAGCCTGTGCCCGAGGTCGGCGGGATCGGGACGTCCGTCGCAGCGGCGGCTGTGCGGGTGCCGAGCCATGAGCTCCCGAGGTTCGCCGCGACGACGAGCACCAGCGCTCCGATCTCGAGGCCCGAGAGCTGCTGGCCGAGGATCACGAGCCCTGCGAGGGTGGCGAGCGCGGGTGACATGCTGACCAGGATGCCGAAGGCCCTCGGCGTCGCCCGCCGAAGCGCCGCCAGGTCGCAGGAGTAGGGGATCACCGAGGAAAGGAGCGCGACTGCCGCGCCCATGCCGAGCACGACAGGGCGGAGGAGCGCTGCGCCGGCGTGCGCTGCACCGATCGGGATGACGACGAGGGCGCCGATGGTCATCGCGCCGGTGAGGCCGATCGTGCCGTGGAAGCGCTGGCCGGTCTGCTTGTTGAGGAGGATGTAGCAGGCCCAGAAGATCCCCGCCAGCAGGGCGAGACCGACGCCGGCGATGTCGAGGTGACGGACCGCGCCGGAGAGGCTGCCGCTTGCGATGAGCAGCACGCCCGCAGCGGCCAGGAGCGCCCACAACCCATCGGTCCACCTTCGAGAGCCGGCCACCGAGATCGAGAGTGGTCCCACGAACTCCACGGTCACCGCCACCCCGAGCGGGATCCGTGCGATCGACTCGTAGAACGAGAGGTTCATCCCGGCGAGTGCGAGGCCGAACACCACGACCACGGCGAGGTCCGCCAGGCTCGAGGAGCGCAAGATCCGTCGCAGGTCTGCCCTGCCGGGGCGCGTCAGCACCGCGAGCCAGAGCGCTGCGAAGACCAGGCGCAGCGTCAGCGTGCCCGCCGGCCCCACGTCGGCGAACACTTTCGTCGCGAGCGCAGCGCCGCACTGGCCTGAGATGCTGCCCGTCAAGACCAGTGCCGCGGCGGGTGGTCTGAGGCGAGCGGCTCTCGGCTGGATCGGCAGGCTGCGCATCGGGGCACGGGGACGGGACAGAGGGCGGGACCGTTCTGGACGTCGGCAATCGGCGTTCACCGCGAGGGTACCGTCGGGCTGCAGGTGGGCCGGACGGCGACCCTCCGACGGGCGGGACGACGACCCTCGCACGGGCGGGACGACGACCCTCGGACGGACGGGACGACGACCCTCGGACGGGCGGGACGACAGCCCTCGCGTCGGCCGGACGACAGCCCTCGCGTCGGCCGGACGACAGCCGAACAGGCAGGGAAGGGTGTGCTGCCAGTACCCTGAGTCACCACCTTCTACGTCGGCGGTTCGGGATCGGCGGCGAGCTGCTGGGCAGCGAAACCGACCTCAGAGCCGCAGAAGTCGAAAGGCCGGGTACCGGAGCCGAGCGTCAGGGGGCGAAGAGCAAGAGACCGAACGCCAGCGGCGGGAGCGGCGCCGAGTGCAAGGGGCGGAGCCGAGCGCCGGGGGCGGTGCCGAGACCGAGTGGCTCCGGGCAGCCAGAAAGGAGCCCGAGGGCAGCCGAAGAGCAGGAGCGCAGAGACGCAGAGAACAGCCTTGGCAGCCAGGGCAGCCAGGGCAGCCGAGGCAACCAGGGCAGCCAGGGCAGCCGAGGCAACCAGGGCAGACGGAGAGGCAGAGCCGGAGACAGGAAGCCCGGAGACAGGAGAGCGAGGGCATGGGCGCACTGGACGGGCGTGTGGCGATCATCACCGGTGCCGGACGCGGGATCGGGCGCGAGCACGCGCTGCTCTTCGCGGCCGAGGGTGCGAAGGTCGTCGTGAACGACTTGGGAGGTGCCGTGGACGGGACCGGTGACGGTGACGGCCGGTCCCCGGCCGAGCAGGTCGTCGAGGAGATCCGCGCACTCGGAGGGCAGGCGATCGCCAACGCGGATGATGTCGCGGACTGGAACGGGGGAAAGCGGCTGGTCGAGGCTGCCGTCGAAGCCTACGGGGATCTGCACGTGCTCGTGAACAACGCCGGGATCCTGCGCGACCGGATGCTCGTGAACATGACCGAGGAGGACTGGGACAGCGTCATCCGCGTGCACCTGAAGGGCCACTTCGTCGTGACCCGCCACGCCGCGGCCTACTGGCGTGAGCGGGCGAAGGCGGGAGACGAGGTGCGCGCCTGCGTCGTGAACACGTCGTCGACGTCGGGCCTTCTCGGCAATCCTGGCCAGGCGAATTACGGCGCGGCGAAAGCAGGTATCGGCGCGTTCACCCTCATCGCTGCCCAGGAGCTCGGCCGCTACGGGGTGCGTGTGAACGCGATCGCCCCGGCCGCTCGCACGCGGATGACCGAGCTGACGCCGGGCCTCTCGGACATCGTGAAACGTCCCCAGGACGAGGCGCAGTTCGACGTGTGGGACCCGGCGAACGTCTCGCCGCTCGTGGCGTACCTCGCCACCGAGGACTGCCCGCTCACCGGACGCGTGCTCTTCGTCCAGGGGGGGACCGTGCGCAACTTCCAGAGCTGGACGATGACCGAGTCCATCGATCGGCCGTCACGCTGGACCATCGAGGAGCTGAAGGCGCAGATACCCGAGCTCTTCCGGACACACGCTGCCGAGGCGCGGACGTAGCGAAGAAAGATCGAGGCGAAGATCGAGCGCTGGAGACGCCGGGGCCGGCGTCGCCCAGACGGTCACTCCGTGATCGCCCGGAGCCTCTCGGTCACCTGGTCGACGTGCTCGCCGGGAGGCGTCGTCTGGACGATGCCCATGAGCTTGGCCATGTCGCCCTCCACGCGGATCTTGCCGGCCATGAAGGCCTGCACGCCGGCCTGTGGGTTCCGGTCGACCAGGATCGCCTTGGCCGTCTGGTAGTCGAGCGTCACCTTCAGGTCCGCGTCCTCGACATGGCCCTTGTCGATGTCGATCTCTCCGCCCGTGGTGTCCATGTGCGCCTCGAGGCTCCCATCGCCGAAAGGGATCTCGGTGACCACGAGGTTCATCCGCACCGGGTGGTCGAGCGCAGGGGAGGTCTCCTGGAGCTCCGCCCGGATCGCGTGCGCCTCTTCGATCCACTCGTCGCTGAGGAATGGATGGGGCATGGAGCCGCTCCTTCGGGCTGCGGTCGTCTGGTCGCAGGTTCACAGAGAGGTTACGGCGCGCGCGTCCTCGTCGGGCGCGGCCCAGTCGGAGGAGGTGGCCGAGCCGGAGGCGGCCGAGCCGGGCGCGGCGGCGTCGATAGAGTCCCAGGGGTGCCCGCCCCGACGATGCCCGGAGCCGACTCCTTCTCCGCCGCCGGGGGCCCGCAGGGCGCGCTCTGCGTCCATGGGTTCGGCGGGAGCCCGTTCGGCATGCGGCGCACGGCGGCGAGGCTCGCGGCGAGAGGGCTGACGGTGGAGGCGCCGCTCCTGCCTGGGCACGGGACGGCGATCGAGGACCTGGTGCCCCTCGGCTGGGCGGACTGGTCGTACGCCGCCGAGGAGGCCTACGAGCGCCTCAGGGCCCGGTGCCCCCGAGTCGCGGTCGTCGGCCACTCGATGGGGGGAACCCTGGCATGCTGGCTCGCAGAGCGTCATGCAGACATTTGCGGCATCGCGGTCGTGAACCCGCTGGTCGAGCCGTTCGACGACGGCCTGCGGTCGGCGGCACGCGCCCTGCTCGACTCCGGGACGACCGTCTGGCACGGCGAGGGGGAGTCGCCGGACACCGCGGACCCGACGGCCACCTTCCCGAGCTACGACGGCACCCCGATCGCCGCCTTCCTCTCCCTGAACGAGGGAGCAGAGGAGGTGGCGCGCGGGCTCGGCCGGATCCGCTGCCCGACCCTCGTCATCTCGAGCAGGAAGGACCACGTCGTGCCCACGACCAACGGTGATCTGCTGGTGTCGTCGGTGGGCGGGCCGTGCGAGCGCGTGTGGCTCGAGCGGAGCTACCACAATGCGTTGGTGGACTACGACCACGAGGAGGTGGAGGCGAGCATCGAGGCGTTCGTCGTGTCCGTGACCGGAGCGACCGAGCACGATCCGTGCGAGCCCACGGAGGTGCTCGAGGCATGAGCGAGCCGAAGCCCCTTGGTCGCGACGACGTCGCGCACGTGGCCCGGCTCGCGCGCCTGTCGCTCTCTGAGGCGGAGCTCGAGATGTTCACGGACCAGCTCGCCCGCGTGGTCGACCATGCCGGCGACATCGCTGCGCTCGACGTCGAGAGCGTGCCGCCAACGGCGCACCCGCTGCCCGTCCGCAACGTCCTGCGTCCTGACGAACCCCGTCCCGGGCTCGATCGGGACGAGGTGCTCGCGGCCGCGCCCGACTCGGAGGCCGGGAGGTTCAAGGTGCCACGCATCGTCGGGGAGGCGCCGTGACCTCCGAAGGTGCTGACGCCTCGCGCGACGACCAGCCCGACAGCGCGCTCGCCATCGCTGCAGCCGTCCGCAGCGGCGAGCGGACCGCCGCTTCGGTCGTGGAGGTGTCCCTCGGGGCGATCGCCGCGCGCGACCCCGAGCTCCACGCCTTCCTGCACGTTGCCAGCGACCATGCGCGAGCCGCCGCTGCCGCGATCGACGAGACGGTGAGGGCCGGGAGGGACCCCGGACCTTTGGCGGGGGTGCCGGTCGCGCTGAAGGACAACCTGTGCACCCGTGGAGTGCCCACGACCTGCGCGTCCAAGATCCTCGAGGGATGGCGGCCTCCGTACGACGCGACCGTGGTCACGCGCCTTCAGGACGCGGGCGCGGTCGTGGTCGGGAAGACGAACCTGGACGAGTTCGCGATGGGATCGTCGACGGAGAATTCTTGCAAGGGGCCGACGCGCCACCCCATGGACCCGACGAGGGTCCCAGGCGGCTCCTCGGGTGGGTCGGCCGCCGCGGTGGCCGCCGGGCTTGTCCCGCTCGGGCTCGGCTCGGACACCGGAGGCTCGGTGCGCCAGCCCGCCGCGCTGTGCGGAGTCGTCGGGGTGAAGCCCACCTACGGGGTCGTGTCCCGCTACGGGCTCGTGGCCTTCGCGAGCTCGCTGGACCAGATCGGTCCTCTGGCGCGCTCGGTCGCGGACGCCGCCGTGCTCTTCGAGGTGATCGCCGGGCACGACCCACTCGACAGCACCTCCCTGGACGAGCCCGTTCCCCGGGTCACGAGGGTGCTCGAGGCCGGCGTCGAGGGCCTGCGGGTGGGCGTCTGCAACGAGCTCGTGGAGGGCACCTCGCCCGATGTCGCGCGCCGGGTGCGCGAGGCTGCCGAGGATCTGGCCAAGGCTGGGGCGCTCGTCGAGGAGGTCTCGGTGCCCGAGATGCGCTTCGGTCTCTCTGCGTACTACCTCATCGCGCCGGCGGAGGCGTCGTCGAACCTCGCGCGCTACGACGGCGTCCGCTACGGGCTCCGGGTGGACGCGCCGGACGTGGCCGCGATGAACACTGCGACCCGCACGGCCGGCTTCGGAGCCGAGGTGAAGCGCCGCATCATGCTCGGCACCTACGCGCTGTCCGCCGGCTACTACGACGCCTACTATGCGAAGGCCCAGCGGGTACGCACCCTTTTGATCAGGGCGTTCGAGCGCGCATACGAGCGCTTGGACGTGCTGCTCGGCGCGACGTCGCCCACGACCGCCTTCGAGATCGGCGAACGCGTCGTCGACCCGCTCGCGATGTACATGTCCGACGTCTGCACGATCCCTTCCAACCTCTCCGGCCATCCGGCGATGAGCGTGCCGTTCGGCACGGGCGAGGATGGCCTTCCAGTGGGCGTCCAGGTGCTCGCACCTGCGCTCCATGAGGAACCGATGTTCCAGGTGGCCGCGGCCCTGGAGCGTGCGGCCGCGGCTCGCGCAGCAGCCGTGCCCGGCGGCGAGGGCCGACGATGAGACCCCCCGCAGGCATCGATGGCGGTGCGGGCGACGGCGGCGCGGGCGGTGCAGGTGGAAACCGCGGTGCGGGCGACAGTGCCACTGGCGACGCCGTCGCGCGTGGCTCGGGCGCGACGGACTGGGAGACGGTCGTCGGCCTCGAGGTCCACTGCGAGCTGAAGACGCAGACGAAGCTCTTCTGCTGCTGCAAGAACGCGTTCGGCGACGAGCCGAACACGAACGTCTGCCCGGTGTGCCTGGGCCTGCCCGGGTCGTTGCCGGTCCTGAACGCCTTCGCGGTCGAGCTCGCGATGCGGATCGGGGCTGCGCTCCACTGCGAGGTGCGCCCCTCCAGCTTCCACCGCAAGAACTACTTCTATCCCGACATGCCGAAGGACTACCAGATCAGCCAGTACGACGAGCCGATCAACGTCGGCGGCTGGCTGGACCTCCCCGACGGGAGCAGGGTCCGCATCGTCCGTGCGCACCTCGAGGAGGACACCGGCAAGACGACCCACCAGGGCGAGTCCGGGCGCATCCACGCGGCCGACTACGCGCTGGTCGACTACAACCGTGCCGGGGTCCCGCTCGTCGAGATCGTGAGCGAGCCCGACATCCGATCGTCCGCACAGGCGCGCCGTTACGTGACAGAGCTCCGCGCGGTGCTGGTGGCGACGGGCGCCTCCGACGGGCGGATGGAGGAAGGGTCGTTGCGGGTGGACGCGAACGTGTCGGTGCGGCGAGCCGGTACGACTGCGTACGGGACGCGCTGCGAGATCAAGAACCTGAACTCGCTGCGCTCGCTCGGCCGGGCCATCGACTACGAGACCGCGCGCCAGATCGCGCTGCTGGAGGCGACAGGAGTCGTGGACCAGGAGACGCGCCACTGGGACGAGAGCGGCGGCCGCACGATCCCGCTCCGCTCGAAGGAGGAGGCCTTCGACTACCGGTACTTCCCCGAGCCGGACCTCGTCCCCCTCGTGCCGGAGGCAGAGTGGCAGGCGCGCGCGGCGGGCTCGGTGGGGTTGCTGCCCTCCGCCCGCCGGCAGCGGCTGGTCGGGCTCATCGGCGGAGCGCCAAGCGCCCACCAGGTGGACCAGGTCGACGTCGTCGTCGCGCAGGGGCTCGACGACCTGGTCGTCGCCGCGGTGGCCCAGGGGGCGCCGGCCGAGCTCGCGCTCGTACGCGCCGCCAACGAGCTGGCGGCAGATCTCGACGCGGCGCTCGCCCTCGACCCG
Organism: Actinomycetes bacterium; assembly: GCA_021801615.1. Classification (GTDB taxonomy): domain Bacteria; phylum Actinomycetota; class Acidimicrobiia; order Acidimicrobiales; family RAAP-2; genus JAJYVT01. Next base: position 4,212 of record JAJYXS010000211.1, on the reverse strand, counting down.
GGCAGCTTCGCCCAGCTCCTGACGATGGAAGCGCAGGGCGCGCTGACCGCGACCCAGTCGAAGGCGGTGCTCGCGGAGCTGATCGCCGCGGGCGGCGGCGACCCTGCTGGGATCGCGGCGGAGAAGGGGTTCGAGGCGCTCTCGCAGAGCTCGCTCGCGGCCGTCGTGCGTGAGGTGGTCGGCGCGAACCCCGAGGAGTGGGCGCGCTTCTTGGCGGGAGAGGACAAGCTGGCGGGGTTCTTCACCGGCCAGGTCATGCGGGCGACCGGGGGGAAGGCCGACGGGAAGGCGATCGCAGCCGAACTGCGGCGCCTTCGCCGTTGAGCCGTGCAGCTGCCATCATGGGCGGCATGCCCCCGACGCCAGTGATCCCCCCGACGCCAGTGATCCCCCCGACGCCAGTGATCCCCCCGACGCCAGTGATCCCCCCGACGCCTCGGATGTTCCCCATCCCTTCGACCGCGGAGCGCCAGCCGTGACGAACCCGAGTGAGGCGGCCGAACGGCCCGGCATGAAGCCGCGCAGCTACGAGGTGACCGAGGGCCCCACGCGGGCCCCGGCACGGGCGATGCTCCGGGCGGTCGGGATGACCGACGAGGACTGGGACAAGCCGCAAGTCGGCGTGGCGTCGAGCTGGAACGAGGTCACGCCCTGCAACGTCCCTCTCGACCGTCTCGCCAAGCGGGCGAAGGACGGGGTGCGTGCGGCCGGAGGCTTCCCGTTCGAGTTCGTGACGATCGCGGTCTCCGACGGGATCTCGATGGGCCACGAAGGGATGCGTGCCTCTCTGGTGAGCCGCGAGGTGATCTGCGACTCGATCGAGACGATGATGCACGCCGAGCGGTTCGACGCGCTCGTGACCTTCGCCGGTTGCGACAAGTCGCTGCCGGGGATGCTCATGGCGGCCGCGCGCGTGAACCTTCCGAGCGTCTTCTTCTACGGCGGGACGATCCTCCCCGGGCACATCGACGACCACGTGCTCGACGTGGTGAGCGTCTTCGAGGCGGTCGGCGCCCACGCGGTGGACGCGTTGAGCGACGAGGAGCTCGCGCTGATCGAACGCCACGCCTGCCCGACCGAAGGGTCGTGCGCGGGCATGTTCACCGCGAACACGATGGCGTCGGCCGCAGAAGCCCTCGGGATGTCCCTTCCGCAGAGCGCGTCGGTGCCCGCCGTCGACGCCCGGCGCGACGAGCTCGCCTACGAGTCGGGCCGCGCGGTCGTCGCGCTGTTGGAGGCCGGGATCCGGCCGCGCCAGATCATGACCAAGGACGCCTTCGAGAACGCGATCGCGGTGGTCATGGCGCTCGGCGGGTCCACCAACGCGGTCCTCCACCTCATGGCGATCGCCCACGAGGCGCGCGTGGACCTCGCGCTCGACGACTTCAACCGCGTGGCGGCGCGGGTCCCGCACCTCGCCGACACGAAGCCGCACGGCAGGTTCCACATGGTCGACGTCGACCGGGTCGGAGGTGTGCCGACCGTGATGCAAGAGCTCCTCGAGGCGGGGCTCCTCCACGGGGACTGCTTGACGGTGACCGGCAGGACCGTGGCCGAGAACCTCGCCGAGATCGGCCCGCCTGCTCCCGACGGCACCGTGGTACGACCGCTCACCGATCCGATCCATCCCGAGGGAGGCATCGCCGTCCTCGCGGGATCGCTCGCGCCCAAGGGCGCCGTCGTGAAGGTGGCAGGTATCGACCAGACGACCTTCGAGGGGCGTGCCAGGGTCTTCGACGGCGAGCAGGCGGCCCTCGACGCGATCCTCGCGGGCGCGATCGAGCCGGGGACCGTCGTGGTCATCCGCTACGAGGGACCCAAGGGCGGGCCGGGGATGCGCGAGATGCTGGCGGTCACCGGGGCCATGAAGGGCGCGGGGCGGGGCAGCGACTGCGCGCTCGTCACCGACGGCCGCTTCTCGGGGGGCACGCACGGGCTGTGCATTGGCCACGTCGCCCCCGAAGCCGTGGACGGCGGCCCGATCGCGTTGGTGCACGACGGCGACCGGATCCGCATCGACGTCGACGCGCACCGCGTGGACCTCCTCGTCGGCACAGCGGAGCTGTCACGCCGGCGCGAGGTCCTGAAGCCGTTCCCTCCGCGGTACACCTCGGGCGTTCTCGCCAAGTATGCCAGGCTCGTGACCGGGGCCGACCGGGGAGCGGTGACCGAGCCGTAGCGCAGGGCGGCTGGCGCCGGCTCGACACCTGTGCCATGATCTGGAGGTCATGTCCTCGATCGGTACCCTCTCGACCGCCGCCAACGTCACGCTGGTACTGATCCTCTAGGCGCGCGGCCCTCCAACCGCGCGCCGACCGACCTCCCTGCGGGGAGGTCGTTGCGTTTTCCGGAGACCTCGGCCCCCGGACCCCAGCAGCACCCGAAGCACGAGCACGACGAAGCCACGACCACCCGAAGCACGAGCACCCGAAGCACCACGCAGCTGAAGCACCACGAAGCAGAAGCCTCCGAAGCAGAAAGCCGAAGACGAATGCAGCTCACCGGAGCACAAGCACTGATCAAGAGCCTCGAGATGGAGGGCGTGGAGGTGATGTTCGGCCTCCCGGGCGGGGCGATCCTGCCGGTGTACGACCCGATCCTCTCCTCGTCGATCCGCCACGTCCTCGTCCGCCACGAACAGGGCGCCGGGCACATGGCCGAGGGGTACGCGATGGCGACCGGGCGGCCGGGGGTGGCGATCGTGACGAGCGGGCCGGGCGCGACGAACGTCGTCACCGCGCTCTCGAACGCCTATATGGACTCGACTCCGCTCGTCGTGATCACCGGGCAGGTCCCGACCGCGGCGATCGGGACCGACGCCTTCCAGGAGTGCGACATCACCGGCGTGACGATGGGGATCACCAAGCACAACTGGCTGGTCACCTCCGCCCAGGACATCCCTGAGATCGTGGCCTCCGCGTTCCACCTCGCCACGACCGGCCGCCCGGGCCCCGTGCTCGTGGACGTCCCGAAGGACGTGTCCACCTCCCTCATGGAGTGGTACTGGCCCGACCGTCTCGACCTGCCGGGCTACCGCCTCCCGGGCCCGCCTGCCCGTGCGGACCTGGACGCCGCGGTTGCGCTGATGGCGTCCGCCCGCCGGCCCGTGATCTACGCGGGGGGCGGGATCCTGAAGGCCCGGGCGGCGGACGCGTTGCGGGCGCTCGCCGAGCAGACGGGCTTCCCCGTGGTGACGACGTTGATGGCGCGCGGGGCGTTCCCCGACTCCCACCCCCAGTGCCTCGGCATGCCGGGCATGCACGGCAATTACACGGCGGTCACCGCGATGCAGCGCTCCGACCTGCTCGTCGCGCTCGGCGCCCGCTTCGACGACCGCGTGACCGGACGCGTGGACGCGTTCGCCCCCGGGGCGAAGGTCGTCCACGTCGACATCGACCCGGCGGAGCTGCACAAGGTCCGCCGTGCGGACGTCGCGATCGCCGGCGACTGCAAGGTGGTGATCGAGGCGCTCGTGGAGGCCGCCGCGCCGGTGCTCGCAGGGGCCGACGCGGCGGCCCGCATCGGCGCCTGGTGGGACCAGCTCCGGCGCTGGCAGCGGGAGCTGCCGCTGCACTACGAGCGCCACGAGGGGCCGCCGATCAAGCCGCAGATGGTGATCGAGACGCTGCGCGACCTCGCGCCGGAGGGCACGATCGTCGTGTCCGGCGTCGGCCAGCACCAGATGTGGGCATCGCAGTACTGGCGCTTCGAGCGCCCCTACACCTGGATCAACTCAGGGGGCGCGGGCACGATGGGCTTCGCGGTGCCCGCCGCGATCGGGGCGAAGGTCGGCCGTCCCTCCCAGACCGTCTGGGCGATCGACGGCGACGGGTGCTTCCAGATGACCGCCCAGGAGCTCGTCACCGCAGCCGCCGAGCGCATCCCGATCAAGGTCGCGATCTTGAACAACGCGTACCTCGGCATGGTCCGACAGTGGCAGGAGATGTTCTACGGCGAGCGCTACTCCGAGGTGTACCTCTCGCCGGACCTCCCCGACTACGTGAAGTGGGCGGAGGCGATGGGCGCGCTGGGCCTTCGCGCCGAGACGCCCGACGAGGTGGCCCCGACGATCGAGAAGGCGAACGAGATCGACGACCGGCCCGTCGTGGTCGACTTCCGCACGGACGCCTTCGAGAAGGTCTTCCCGATGGTCCCGGCGGGCGCCTCCAACGACGACATCGTCGTCCACCCCGAGCACGCGGAGCAGGCGGG
>JAJYXS010000193.1 GCA_021801615.1 Actinomycetes bacterium | reverse complement strand
AGGCGGCCCGACGAAGAGATGGAAGAGCCGGAGCGCGTCGGCCCCGACGGTCTCGTAGTAGCGCGCCGGCGCGATCAGGTTGCCCTTGGACTTCGACATCTTGGAGCCCGCCATCCGGATCATGCCCTGGGTGAACAAGCGGCGGAACGGCTCGCGCGGAAGGCCTCCGGGCGCGAGCCCCACGTCGATGAGCGCGCGAGTGAAGAACCTCGCGTACATGAGGTGCAAGATCGCATGCTCGATGCCGCCGATGTACTGATCGACCGGCATCCAGTGGACCACCGCTGCAGGGCTGAAGGGTGCCTCCGCATCGAAGGGGTCGCAGAACCGGAGGAAGTACCAGCTCGAGTCGACGAAGGTGTCCATCGTGTCGGTCTCGCGCTCGGCGGGCTCGCCGCAGATCGGGCAAACGGTGTGCCTGAAGCCTTCGTGGGACGCGAGAGGGGACTGCCCGGTCGGGAGGAACTCGACGTCGTCGGGAGCGAGCACCGGCAACTGGTCCTCGGGGACGGGCACTGCGCCGTGCACCTGGCAGTGGACGATCGGGATCGGGCAGCCCCAGAACCGCTGGCGCGAGACGAGCCAGTCGCGCAGCCGGTAGTTCACCTTGCGGCGACCGCGACCCTCTGCTTCGAGGAACCGGATCGCTGCGTCCTTCGCCTCGGCGACCCTCAGGCCGTCGAGGAAGCCGCTGTTGATCTTCACCCCGTCGCCCCCGTAGGCCTCGCCACCCTGGTCGTCCCAGCCTTCGGGCGGTTCGACCGTGCGCACGATGGGCAGGCCGTGGAGCTTCGCGAACACCCAGTCACGCTGGTCCTCCGCGGGCACGGCCATGATCGCCCCGGTGCCGTACCCCATGAGCACGTAGTCGGCGACGTAGAGAGGAACCTGCTCCCCGTTGAACGGGTTGACCACGAAGCTGCCGGTGAACGCGCCACGCTTCTCGAGCCCCGGCCCGACGTCGGCCGACGACGTCCGCTCGATCTCGGATTCCGACGCAGCACGCACGCGCAGGTCCGCGACGGCCGCGCGGTGCTCCTCCGTCGTCACTAAGTCGACGAGCGGATGCTCGGGCGCCATGACCGCATAAGTCATCCCGAAGGTCGTGTCCGGCCTCGTGGTGAAGACCCTGAGCGTGAGATCGGGGCGCCCGACCACCTCGAGATCGATCTCCGCGCCCTCGGACCGCCCGATCCAGTTGCGCTGCATGACCTTCACTCGCTCGGGCCACTCGAGGCCGTCGAGCGCCTCGAGCAGCTCGTCGGCGTAGGCGGTGATCTTGAAGAACCACTGCTCGAGGTAGCGGATGACGACGACGTCGCCGGAGCGCTCGCAGCGTCCGTCGGGGAGGACCTGCTCGTTGGCGAGCACGGTCTGGCACCCAGGGCACCAATTGACCGGCGCGTTCGCTCGGTAGGCGAGACCGGCCTTCAGGAGGCGAAGGAAGATGAGCTGCGTCCAGTGGATGTAGCTCGGGTCGTGGCTGCGGACCTCGCGCCGCCAGTCGTAGACCGCACCGAGGCGGACGAGCGACTCCTTCAGCTCGGCGATGCGCGCATCGGTGAAGACGCGCGGGTGGGTGCCGGTCCGGATGGCGGCGTTCTCCGCGGGCAGCCCGAAGGAGTCGAACCCGATCGGCGAGAGCACCGCCTTGCCCCGCATGGTCTGGTAGCGCACGACGAGGTCGCCGAAGGTGTAGTTCCGGACATGGCCCTGGTGGGCTGGACCCGACGGGTACGGGTACATGCACAGCGCGTAGAAAGGTGGCCGGGGGTCGTCGTTGTCGACCTCGTAGGTCCCTTCGTCACGCCACCTCGCCTGCCATTTCGTCTCGATCGCCTGCGCGTCGTAGGCCCTTGCCATGGGCGGCGATGCTACCGTCGGGTCGCGGCGGCGCTGGGAGATGGCTTGCCGCTGCTCCGAGGCTCGCGACGAGCCCGGTACCCTCGGAGCGCTCGACGACGGACCTGGTAGCGTGGTTCGTCGTCGCACCCGGGGGCGTAGCTCAGTTGGTAGAGCGCTTGACTGGCAGTCAAGAGGTCCGGGGGTTCGAGTCCCCTCGCCTCCACCGATAAGTCCAGGTCAGAGGCTATATAGGCGACAGGGGACCGGACCTCCGCGGTCGCTTGTCAACCGCTTGTCAACGGAATCGCTGAGCAAGGATGCTTCGGGGGCACCAGCGGGAACATCCTCCACCTACGCTGTGGGTGAAGTGCCTCCTGGGAAGAGGGGGAGCCTGACCCATGACCGCTCAGACTGACGAAATCGTGATGACTCGCGATGAGATCGCAGCACTGATCGAGAGCGAGGCGCAGCGCCGGTATGGCATCAGTGCCGCCGAGCTCGTCCGCCAGGTTCGCGGGGGGACGTTCTATGAGTGTGGGAACGCGGCCGATCTGATCGGCCTCGCTCGGCTGCTTGGTGCCGCAGACGAACTCGGACTCGCGGTCTAGTCTTGACCTCCTGCTTGGTGAGGTTCGTCGACGAACCGACGACTTCAAGGCGGGCAACGGCGGTTCCTTCAAGGCGTTCCGCGACCTCGCGGCCCTGCTGCTCAGTCGTACTGTCATGGCAACAGGCGAAGCACCTCGCTTGGTGAGCCTCCAAGGTTCCCCCGACAGGCGCGTCCTGGGGGTACGAGCGGGGCGACGAGTCCTCTGCGGCTGACGAATGGTCACTTCCTACGGCTGATCGTGCACCTTGAGCTTTCCGATACCGAGGATGGTCGGCGTTTGAAGGTCGTCAGTTCCAGCTACCAATACCAGCTCGACGCACAGGGGGAGACATGGGTGCGCGTAGATCCCGAGCGTGATCGTGGGCGAGGCGTGCCCCAGCGGCTCCGAGACCACCTTCACCGGAAACCCTGAGGCAAGCATGAGCGACGCCGCCGTGTGGCGCGTGTCGTGCAGCCGGATGCGTGGCAGGCCCAGCTCACTGACTCTGCGCTCGAACCAGGTCGAAAGCGACTCGGGACGGCACGGCGCGCCCAGCTCGTCGGCGAGCAGCCATCCGCCGTCGTCGTAGGCGGGTCCTGCGGCCAGCTTCTCGGCGGCCTGGCGAGCCTTGTGCGCCCTGAGCATTGAGACGAGGGCGTCGTCCAGCGGCACGGTCCGGCGTCCTGCGGCGGTCTTGGGGGCGCTCTCGACGGCCTTTTCCGTCCACGACGACGCGCGTCGTGGTCAGGCGCAGCACTCCGGTGTCGAGGTCCACGTCGTCCCACCGAAGGCCGCAGAGCTCGCCGCGACGAAGTTCTCGTGTGGCGGCTTGACAACGAGAGGAGCATCAACGGTTCACGACCCTCGACGCGAGCACTTCGATCGGCGGCAGACGAAGAGAGGTCGGCGATGGTGAGGAGACCGGTTCACACCAGGTGCCAGAGCAGCCGTGCGCTCGACGTGCACCGCCTCGACGCGCCCGACGGCGTTGCGCGCTCCCGGCGCCGGCGCTCCGCGAAGGCGAGGGCACGGCGACGTGATGGTCACGCTGGTTCTCCCGTCGCCCCTCCGGCGTAGGCCATGGCAGGCCCTGCCGGTTCGCCACCGAAACGGCGCCGCTCGGCTGCAGCGGCGTCGCCGCTCCTGATCACCGGCTCGCCGGGCCACTCCGGAACCTTGCCTGGGCACCACGCCGGCAAGCTCCCCGTCGTGCGCTGGTGGGGCTCGTGAGCCGCCACGAGCGGGCATCGCAAGATCCGCGCCAAGCTCATGCGGCCGACCCTACGGAGCGGCTGTGACGCGGGCAGCGTCGAGGACGAGGGCTTCCGCCAACGCGGCGAACAGGTCTCCGGCCTTGCCGAAGGCCGAGCAGCCGACCAGAGCAGCAGAGCAAGAGCAGCAGAGCAAGAGCAGCAGAGCAAGAGCAGCCGACCAGATCAGCAGAACCAGATCAGCAGACCAGATCAGCGAAGCTGCAGATCAGACGAACCTCGCGACAGGCGCACGCCGCTCGTCGAGCCGGACGTCGATTCCGTCGGACCTGGGCACCTCCAGCGTGGCCGACCCGTCTGGTGCCCTCGTGACTTCGAGCTCGACGCGTGAGCGGCCGACCCCGAGCGCGGACAGGTGCACGCGGGGCAGCCACTCCGGCAGGGCCGGGTGCACGGTGAGACGGCGGCCGGCCGCGTCCGCCTCGCACCCGACCAGCACGTTCATGGCGTGGATGACGGCGCCCGAAGCCCACGCCTGCGGCACGTTGGCACCGCGGTACTGGACGGGGAAGTCACTCGGGTCGCGCTGGATGCCGGCGAAGAGCTCTGGGAGCCGGAAGGAGCGGAAACGGGTCGCGGCCTCGAAGATCGCCCGGATGACCCGTGAGGCCTCCTGGTCCATGCCGTAGCGGCGGAACCCGGCGGCGGCGATCACGTTGTCGTGAGGCCAGACCGAGCCGAGCTGGTAGGAGAAGGGGTTGTAGGAGGGGTGATCCGAAGAGAGCGTCCGGATCCCCCACCCCGACCACATGTCGTCTGCCAACAGCCGCTGCACGGTCTTGCGGGCCCGTTCGGGTTCGACGGCGCCGCTCCAGAGCAGGTGCGCCGCGTTCGAGGCCACGCTGCGCAAAGGGCGCTTGGCGCCGTCGAGGCCGAGGTAGTACGTGCCCTCTGCCTCCCACCAGAACCGCTCTTCGATCATGGCCGCGAGCCGGGCGGCCTCCTTGCGCAGGCGATCGGCCTCCTCGGCCTCCTCGTACACCTCCTCGAGCAGCTCGGCCCAGGCGCGTTTGGCCGCGACGACGTAGCCCTGATGCTCGCAGAGTGCGATCGGAAGGCGGGCCACCTGGCCGCGCTCGTCCACGATGGCCTCGCCCGAGTCCTTCCATCCCTGGTTGTAGTAGCCGCCTGAGGCGGCGCGCGTCTCGTACTCCTGGAGCCCGTCGCCATCTCGGTCGCCCTCCTGGTCCACCCAGTCGAGCGCGCGCTCGACGTGGGGCCGGATGGCGTCGACCTCCACGCGGTCGCCGTGCCAGCGCCATGCCTGCGCGGCGGCCCACACGAAGAGGGTGGTGGCGTCGTGGGTGCCGTAGTAGGGGGTGTGGGGGACCAGGTGCAGGACTGCGAGCTCGCCGTGACGGACCTCGTGCTCGATCTTGCCCGGCTGCATGTCACGGTCGTCGTCGTAGGCGTCGGCCTGCAACCGAGCGAGCGCTCGGAGCGACCCCAGGGCGAAGCGTGGGGAGAGGCTCAGGGTCTGCAACGAGACGACGAGCGCGTCGCGCCCGAAGAGGGTCACGAACCAGGGGACCCCGGCTGCCGGCACCCAGGAGTCCGCGTCGGTCTCCGCGTCGCCCCACGGGGCGGCGGCCTCGTCGTGCAGGTACATGCGGAGGCTCGCCAGGTCCTGGACCGCCTGCGCGAGGATCGCGTTCACCGTCGGATCGCTGGTCTCGTAACGGGTGGTGGCCTGTGCCCAGGTCCGCTGGGCCTCGTCGTGCGGCCTGTCGCGCATGCTGAGCGCGCTGCAGTGCCGCTCGGGGCGCCGCTCTGAGCCGTCGCCGACGTCCACACTCCACAGGAGGCAGGTGTGCCACGTCTCACCCGGGTCGAGATGGATCTTCCAGGACATCCCGCCATTGGCGAACTGGGTGAGAGAGCCGGCGCACTGCGCTCGGACCTCGATCCCGCGGCAGAACGATCCGTTCTCGTAGCGGGTGCACAGCGCGGCAGACTCCATGTCCCACGACGACTGGATCACACCACGCTGGAGCCTGCGTCCGCTTCTCACGTCGAACAGGTCGGCGAAGTCCGACTCGATGCTCACTTCGAGGAGGATCTGGATCGGGTCGTCGCCGTAGTTGACCAGGTCGTAGTCCTCGTGGAGGCCGCCGCCGATCACCCGGTCGAGCCGCAGGTGCAACGAGCTCGCAGGCACCCGACCGCTCGCGGTCTCGAGCGCCGGGTTCGTGTACTCGATCCGCGCCGAGCAGGACTCGACGCGAGCGCCGTTGAGCAGCACCGGCCTCGTACGGCCGAGCTTCAGCCGGTAGCCCGAGGCCAACCGAGTGTCGCGCACGAAGAAGCCTTGGTCCTCGGTGCTCGACATCTCCCCGTTCTCCTCACAGACGAGCACCTCGTCGTCGGAGTAGATGCTCAGCACCGGAAGGCCGACTTGGATCTCCATACGATCTCCTCACCCTGCGCCGGTCAGCAGCACGGTCCGGCGGTCTCCGAGGACCGGTCGATCAGCCGGCCCCGTTCCTGGACGAGGGATCACGGGTCTCCTCCCCGAAGCCCCCCGTCCGACGCGTCGCACCGATGCCATGAGACCAGCTGCCACCATAGACACCAGACCGGCGCCGGTCACGTCACCTGGGCGATGATGCTGCAGCGATGATGCTGCAGCGATGATGCTGCAGCGATGATGCTGCAACGGCCACTCCATCTGCCCCAAGGGGCGCCTTCACCACCGGCGATCTGCGACACCATGGGCTTCGCGGCGGCGCTCAACTCGCGCTGCGATCTGCCGACATCATCACCGAGGCCAATGGGCACCACGAGCTCGATCCTGGGCGCGCCACGAGGAGGAACGATGCCGACACACGGACACGACCGAAGCCGCCTCCCGTCGCACGCCTTCGCAGATGCGACAGGACCCCTGCAAACAGACCTCTCGGCCTACGTGATGGCTGCCCAGTGGACGTTCAAGTCCGGCTCCGGCGACGACGCGCTCGACGTGAGCAGGGACGACGTCATTCCGGTGCTCGAAGCGTGCCGGGGTCATCTGCGCGACGTCGTCGTCCGCACCGGGCAGGACTCCCTGCTCTCGATGGTCTGGTGGGAGACGAAGGAGGATGCCGAGCGTGCGGCCGCAGACTTGGCCCCTGTCATGATCAGGCACCTCGGGCCCCTGCTCAGGAAGATGGAGCGCTTCCATGGCCCGGTCGCCTACGAGCGGCTGCCAAGGGGTGTCGCTCACGAGCGGCTGCCAAGAGGGACGGCCTTCTTCGACCGCCAGGCCGCGCCCCTCGGCTGGTGAGCCCTGCCCGCCGCGCCCTCAGCCGTCCTCGCCTTCGTCGGCTCCGTCGCCATGCCAGTCCTGCAACGTCTCGGCCACCTTGCAGAGGAAGGTGCGGACCGTCGACTCGGCGACGCGGTGCAGCAGCGCCTGGTCGAGCGCCCTCCCCACCCCGTCGAAGGGCGGGCGGTAGGAGGCGTGCAGCACGACGCGGCTTCGCTCCGGGCCGAGCGGCACCACCTCGAGGTTGCCGTCGAGCACGGGGAACAGGCTCGGCTTGCGGGCGTCCTCCCAGCGCAGCGGCACGACGACGCCGGTCTCGAGCGACGTGGGCTGCCCGAGGCGGACCCGGACCTCCCGGGTGACCAGCTCTCCGAGCGCAGAAGGACCGAGCCGCACCAGCTGGGTCTCCGTGTCGCCGCCCGCTGCGCCCGCGAGCCGTGCCAGCCAGGCCTGCCCGCCGCGCAGGCGCTCGCCGACGAGCCGCTCCGGCTGGTCCACGTCCACGAAGTCCCGGAGGAAGACGGCCGGCGTCGATCCTTTCCCATGACGCTCATCCCACGGCGGGACGATCGGGACCATATCGTGACGATCGTACGAGCCTCGCTGGAACCGCCGTAGGGCCGAAGGACCCTCGCTCTCGACGGACGGGGGTGGGCGAGCGGGGAAGCGACACGAGCGGCCCGGCTTGCGACGCCGACCGGCGGGCGAGAGCATTGCTCCGAGCACCTCGTCATGGCCCAGGCCCCTTCCGTCGACCGTCGGAGTCGCTGCTGCTGCCCGGACGATCCGCGCGCGGCTGTGCACGCGGCTCGCAAGGCAAGCACGGCGCGCGGCGGCTTCCGCCACGCCTTGCCCGGCGCCCGTGCCGAGGCGGCAGCAAGAGGCTTCTCCACTCGAACCCCGCAGCCGCCGGACGGAACGAGACGGCGGTGAGCCGCTCGGGCGGTCGATCCCGCGCCACCGCCCCGACGCGCTCGCGGCGTGCTGCAAGGCGCGCCGGCGCGTGGCGAAGGCTCGCCGACGCGCCGATGGCGCTCGGCGCAGCGCTGCTCGTCTGGTCGGGCGCGATCCACCTGCACCTTTGGGCCTCCGGCTACAAGAGCGTCCCGACGATCGGCTGGCTCTTCCTCCTCCAGTCGATCTCCGCCTTCGTGCTCGGCGCGACCGTGCTCGTCACCCGCCACCCGGTGCCCGCAGCGGCCGGTGCGCTCTTCCTCGCCTCCACCATCGGAGGCCTCGTATGGAGCGTCGAGCTGAGCCTCTTCGGCTTCCGCGACAGCTTCTCCGCTCCGTTCGCGACGGAGAGCCTGGGGGTGGAGTCGGCGGGGATCGTCGTGCTGGCCCTCGCGAGCGCCGTCTCCTGGCGCAGCCGTCTCCGCCGGCGCGGACGCGTGCTCCGCCCTCTGCGGCGTGCGCGCAGGGGCACCCGACGATGAGCGCTCCGGCGACCAAACCCGCGTCCCGACGATCTTCCGCGCGGCGTGGCCACCTTCGCCGGGCGCGCCTCGCCCGGGGCCTCAACGCCGGCGCGACCGTGCTTCCACCTGGGCGGCGTACCCGCGGGGGGCGTGGCGCTTCACGACCTTGCTGCCACGCGCGACCCGTGCGCGGCGTTCCGCCGCGGTCCGAGCGTCGTGCCGCCGCCGCTCGAGCGCGACGACGAACCCCGGTGCAGCCAGCACGACCGCGAGGACCCCGAGCGCGACGAGCACGTAGACGGCCGAGGCGACCACAGGAAAGCGCGTCTCGGCGAGCACCAGGTCCCTTCGCATGCGATCGAGGTGGCGGTGCTCTGCCGTCGCGAGCGCGCGGGCAACCGTTGTCGCGCTGTCCCCCTTGGACTCGGCTCTCACTTCGAGCACGACGCGGCCGGCTCGGAAGACCGCCACCGTCGCACGCGGCGTCGCCGCGGTGATCGTCGGCGTTGTGCCCTTCAGGTAGTACGCGGCCTCCGCCCCGGGGACGCCTGGCACGCTCGTCGTCCCGCCGTACCCGTAGCCCGAGGATGTGAGGCTCGTCCGGGAGAGCTCGGCGGCCACGGCTTCCTTCTTCACGGACCTCGCGAGTCGTGCGGTCGGCACGGCGATCACCTCGACCGAGCCCGACGTCACCGGCGCGGCGCCCCTCCACTGGACGACGTACGCGCCGGTCTCGCCCGGTGTGGACGCTGCGGCCTTCTTCACGGCGGCGAGCGGCACGCCCGACGCGGACCTCACGGAGGTCTTCGGGTGGGCTCGGAGGCCCGCGACCGGGCTTGCGATCGCGAGCGAGGCGAGCTCGCGCGGATCGGGACGGTGCACGGGGACGAAGACCACGTAGCCAGCGATCGCGAGCGCCACGATCACGACTGCGCTCGAAGCACGGAGCACGAAGCGACGCGTCAACGGCTGCACGATACAGGGGGAGGTTCAACCCAGCCGGTCGCCCGGTCGGGCGCCGGGGTCGGGGTCGACGAGCAGCACGGTGCCTTCGCGGTACGTGCCGAGCGTCAACACCTCGGAGCGGAACGGACCGATCTGGCGCGGCGGGAAGTTCACCACCGCGAGGACCAGCCGTCCTTCGAGCGCCTCCCTCGGATAGTTCGTGATCTGGGCGGAGGACCGCTTCAGGCCGATCTCCGGCCCGAAGTCGATCAGGAGCTTCCACGCAGGCTTGCGCGCCTCGGGGAAGTCCGTCACCTCGACGACGCGCCCCACCCGGACGTCGACCTTCTCGAAGTCGTCCCAGTCGATCATCGGCGAAAGAGCCTACGCATAGGGACGTGCGCTCGTGCTGCCCGTGCGCGGTGGCGTCTTCGGGCGTGACGCGCGCCCCGCCGGGCACCCATAGGCCGAAAGCGGGGCGGCAACACCGGACGAAGACGGGCTCGGCGGGCCATGTCGATGCAGGTGACCAGGGAGAAGAGCGCACCTCGGCGCCACCTGGCACCGGCGTTCGACCATGGCGACGTGACGGAGGTGCGCGCCTCGGGCGTCAAACGAGCCGATGCAGGCGTGCATCCAAATGGCTCATGGCGGTGTAGAGTTCTGTGCGATGACGACGCCGCCTGACGTGAAGAAGCGGTCCCGCAAGCCTGGCCCGATGTCCGACGCGCACAAGGCGGCCTTGGCGAAGGGCCGCGAAGAGGGCCGGATCGTGCGGGCGTACCTGGAGGCGCTGGAGACGGCCAAGCCGCGACGGGGACGGAAGCGCACGGTCGAGTCGATCCGAAAGAAGCTCGCGGCGATCGAGAAGGAGCTCGCCTCGGCGAGCCCGCTGAACCGGCTGCACCTCGTCCAAGAGCAACGGGACCTCGAGGCGGAGCTCGCGCACTCCGACCAGTCGGTGGACGTCGGCGCGCTCGAGAAGGACTTCATCCGGGTCGCGAAGGACTACAGCACTCGCAAGGGGGTCTCCTACTCGGCGTGGCGCGCGGTGGGCGTCAGCGTGCAGGTGCTCGAGAAGGCCGGCATCCAGCGGACCCGGGGCTGATCTTCGTCGTCTCGGGCCGATGACCTCTCTGGCCTAGCGGAAGTCGCGAGATCCGGGCACGGGGCCGAGCTCGATCGGCTCGAAGCGCTCGGCCACCACGTTCAGCGCCCCCTGGGCCCGCTCCAAGCGCCCCTTCACGATCAACGCAGGCGAGCTCCTCGCCACCTCCCGCCAGCGTGCCCACGCCCCCCTCGAGCACACGACGTTCACCATCCCGGTCTCGTCCTCCAAGTTCAAGAAGACCGCGCCGCGCGCGGTCTCGGGTTGCTGGCGGTGGGTCACCACCCCGGCGACGGCCACCTTGGAGGAGGAGCTCGCCACGACCTGCGCGATCGTCGCCACGCCGCGGCGCGTGAGCTCTGGGCGGGCGAGCCCGATGGCGGTGCGCTCCGGGGTCACCCCGAGCGACCACAGGTCGTCTCCCACCTCCTCTGCAGCCGAGCGCGGCGGGAGCGGGGGCGCGACGGCGCCGGTCACGATCCCCGGGAGACGTCCGGGGGTCGCCTGCGCGGCCGCGCCCGCCGTCCAGACGAGCGCACGCCGCTGCGATCCCCCGGTCCGCCCCGGCCCCCCGGTCCGCCCGGCGAGCCCGTCGAGCGCGCCCGCCAGCGCGAGCGCTTCGAGCTGCGCCCGGTTGAGCCCGCCGCGGCGCACGAGGTCCTCCTGGCTCTCCCAGGGCTGCCCGGCCACCAGGCGCTCGGCGGTCTCCTTGCCGACGAAGCGGACGGAGGAGAGCCCCAGGCGCAACGCCGCCGCGCCGACGGGCGCCGCGCCGGCTCGGCCCACGTTCACGTCGGGCCGCAGCACCGAGATCCCGTGGCGCTCGGCGTCGGCGAGAAGGCTCTGCGGCGACCAGAAGCCCATCGGCTGCGCGTTCAGGAGGCCGGCGGTGAAGGCCGCCGGGTAGTGCAGCTTCAACCACGCCGAGGCGTACACGAGCGAGGCGAAGGAGAGGGAGTGGCTCTCTGGGAAGCCGAAATTCGCGAACGCCGAGAGGCTCTCGTAGACCTGCTGCGCCACGTGGTCGGGCACCCCGCGCGCGGCCATCCCCGAGAAGAGCCGGTCGCGCAGCGCGCCCATCCTCTCGTCGGAGCGCCTGTGGCTCATCGCCTGTCGCAGCTCGTCTGCATCCGACGGCGTGAACCCGGCGACGTCGACCGCGATCTGCATGAGCTGCTCTTGGAAGAGCGGGACCCCGAGGGTGCGGCGCAACGCCGGCTCGAGCAGCGGGTGCAGGTAGGTGACGGGCTCCTCGCCGCGACGGCGGCGGATGTAGGGGTGCACCGCGTGCCCCTGGATCGGGCCGGGCCGCACGAGCGCGACCTCGACCGCGAGGTCGTAGAAGCAGCGCGGCTGGACGCGCGGCAGCGTCCCCATCTGCGCGCGGCTCTCCACCTGGAAGACCCCGACCGTGTCCGCCCGGCACAACAGGTCGTAGACGGCGTCCTCCTGGGGGAGCGCCGCGAGGTCGATCGCCACGCCGTGGTGCTCTGCGACGAGATCGACCGTGTGGTGGAGCGCCTCCAGCATCCCGAGGCCGAGCAGGTCGAACTTCACGAGCCCCGCGGCCGCGCAGTCGTCCTTGTCCCACTGCAGGACCGTGCGTGTGGGCAGACGCGCGGGCTCGACGGGGCAGACGTCGACCACCGGCCGGTCGCAGATCACCATGCCGCCGGAGTGGATGCCGAGATGGCGCGGGAAGTCGAGCGCCTCCGCTGCCAGGCGCCGCAACGTCGCGGGCAGGTCCTCGCGTGCCGCCAGCGCCTCGGCACGCTCGGTCCGCCCGGCCCACCGCTCCACGTCCTCGGCACCGTAGCCCAGCGCCTTCCCCATGTCGCGCAACGCGGACCGGGGCCGGTACGTGACGACGTCCGCCACCTGGGCGGCGTGGCGGCGGCCGTAGCGCTCGTAGACGTACTGGATGATCTCCTCACGGCGCGTGGACTCGATGTCGAGGTCGATGTCGGGCGGCCCGTCGCGTGCGGGTGAGAGGAACCGCTCGAAGAGCAGACCGAGCGACACCGCGTCCACGATGGTGATGCCGAGCACGTAGCAGACCGCCGACGTCGCGGCCGAGCCACGCCCCTGGCAGTAGACGCCGGTGCGCCGGCACTGCTCCACGATGTCCCAGACCGTGAGGAAGTAGCCCGCGTAGCCGAGCGTCGAGATGACCGAGAGCTCGTGGTCGAGCCGTTCCCACGCGCCCCGGACGCGCTCGGCGCCGCGCGGGCCGTAGCGGCGGGCCGCGCCTTCCTCCACCAGGTGGCGCAGCCAGCTGTCCTCGTCGTGGCCGGGCGGGACGGGGAACGCCGGCAGCCCCGGGGCGACCAGGCGCAGGTCGAAGGCGCACGCGGCGCCGATCTCCGCGGCCTGCTCCACCGCGCCCGGCCAGCGCGCGAAGCGCCGCTCCTGCTCTCCGCCGCCGCGCAGGCACGCCGCCGCCGAGGCAGGGAGCCAGCCGCACAGCTCTTCGAGCGGCCGGCGGGACCGCACCGCCGCGAGCGCCGTGGCCAGCGGGAACCTGGCCGGCGACGCGTAGTGGACGTTGTTGGTGGCGACGAGCGCGCAGCCGGCGTGCACTGCGAGGTGCGCGAGGGCGTCGTTGCGCGTGGAGTCGAGCGGGTCCCCGTGGTCCCACAGCTCGACCGCGACGTTGCCCCTCCCGAACGCGGCCACGAGCTCGTCGAGGCGGCGGCGGGCCGCGCGCGGTCCCTCTTGGGTCAGCGCGGCGGCGACCGCCCCTTTCCTGCATCCGGTGAGGACCTGCCAGTGGCCGCCGTGCGCGTCGGCGAGGGTCGCGAGCGAGAGCGCAGGACGTCCCTTCTCCCCGCCTGCGAGCCCGGCCTCGGAGATGGTGCGGCTGAGGCGCGCGTAGCCCTCGGGATCACGGGCGAGCACCACCAGGTGGTGGCCGTCGGGATCCGGCTCGCCGGTGCGCGCGGGGGCGGGGGACGGCCTCCCTCCAACCCCGGCCGGGGCGAGGGTGCGCGCTGCTCCCGCCGGGATGAGGCTGCGCGCTGCTCCCGCCGGGGCGAGGGTGCGCGCTGCTCCCGCCCGGGCGAGGGTGAGCTCTGCGCCGAAGACCGTGGGGAGCCCGACGCGTCGCGCCGCCTCGCTGAAGCGCACGACGCCGTAGAGCCCGCCGTGGTCGGTGAGCGCGAGGGCCGAGAGCCCGAGCCGGGCGGCCTCGGCGGCGAGCTCCTCGGGATGGGAGGCGCCGTCGAGGAACGAGAAGTTCGAATGGCAGTGCAGCTCCGCGTAGGGCGTCGTCGACCGCATGGTCCTGCCGGTCCGTTCAGTCGTCTCAGTCGTCGGTTCAGTCGTCGGCTCAGTCGTCGGCTCAGTCGTAGGTGGCTTCCACCCGCCAGCGGCCCCGTTCGACCACGAGGAGCCGCGCCGTGCCGTCCGCGGTCAAGACCTGCAGGCGCGCGGCCCGCCGGCGCGCCCTCGACCACCACCGCTCCTCCACCGGCCACGGCGCGCTCCACGCGACCACAGGGGTCCACGGGCCGCCGTCGACCGAGAGCCGCGCGGGGTCCCCCGTGAGCAACCCCCTGGCGGTGACGCCGACGGGCACGCTGGCGGCGTCGACCATCTCGACCGGGCGGTCTCCCACCGTCACTCGCGCTGGAGCGGGCGGGGGGAGACGCCCCGGCCACGGCGGCTCGGAGGAGACCTTCCGGCGCGGCGCCTTCGGCTCGGAGGAGACCTTCCGGCGCGGCGCCTTCGGCTCGGAGGAGACCTTCCGGCGCGGCGCCTTCGGCTCGGGCGAGGCGGCTGCGGGGCTCCAGGGCACGAGCCGGCAACGGTCGGCCGGGCCCCGGCCGCCTCCGAGCACGGGCAGCGCGCCCCCCCCGGTCCCC
>JAJYXS010000146.1 GCA_021801615.1 Actinomycetes bacterium | reverse complement strand
CTGAACTGGCGGGTCCACGACCATTGGTCCTGGACGTAGTTGGCGTACTCTTCGGTACCGAGCTCGACCACCTCGTCGGTGCTCATCTTGAGCATCCCGATCACCGTGTCGTATGTGCCCGTGTGGTCCTCGGGCCGTGTCAGGCGCAGGTAGGTGTCGGGGATCTTGCCCTTGCGCAGGATCTCGATCTTTGCCTCGAAGTCCTCGAGCACGGCCTCCCGGAACTTGTCGAGGGCCTTCTCGAACACTTCATGGTGATGCGCTCGGTTCTGCTCGACGACCTTCAGCAACTCGTCCCGGTTGACCTTCACAGACCACATCGGGCTCCCCTCCTGGCTCGCCGCTCTGCGTCTCGTGAAAGGAAGTATGCCGTCTCGTCCCGCTCCGTGCTTGGGCTCTTCCTCCGCGCCCTCTCCGCCCTGTGCTGTTCCCCCCCCTGGCTCCCCTCGCCTCCCGCGCCCCGCTGGCGCCGTCGGGTCCGTGGGCTCCCTTGCCCCGGCGGCCGCCGCCCGTCCGCCGGCCGTGCGCGGCGGTTTTGTCGTCGCCGTGCGCGGTGGTCCTGGCTTTCTCCGCGTTTCGTGCGACAGATCGGAAGGCCTTCGCCATCGACCTCTACCTGAGGGCACGGCGCGGAAGGCGGACGAGGCGGATCACAACGAGCCGGGAGATTCGAGCTGACTCGAACCCGGCCCACAGCCACCTCTCGTGCGTCTTGCCGATTCGTCTTCCCATTGACAAACCTGACCTGATCAGTCAGGATTAGCTTCACCCGGCCTTCCCTGGACGGAGCCCGAAAGGAGGCACCTGTGGGCGTTGTCGACGACTTGCTGGCCAACAACGATCGGTATGCCGCCAGCTTCGGAGGGGCGTTGCCGATGCCACCAGCGCTCCATCTCGCGGTGCTTGCCTGTATGGACGCACGACTCAACGTGTTCGCCATGCTCGGTCTGACCGAAGGCCAAGCCCACGTGATCCGCAACGCCGGCGGTGTTGCCACTGACGACGCGATCCGTTCCCTGGTCATCTCCCAGCGACTGTTGGGCACCAAAGAGGTGATCCTCATCCACCACACCGACTGCGGCATGCTCACCTTCCACGATGACGAGGTCAAAGAGCAGATCCGAGCCGACACGGGCATCCGTCCCCCCTTCGCCCTCGAGGCGTTCACTGACCCCGACGATGACGTCCGTCAGACCATTTCCCGTATCAAGGCCAGTCCATTCCTACCCTACAAAGATGCCGTCCGCGGGTTCGTGTTCGAGGTGGAGACCGGCAGGCTTAGAGAGGTCCGCTGAGAGCGCGGCCAACCCCACCACGCCTGATATCCGGTGCCCAGCGGCCGCCGTTGTGCCCTGCGGTCCCCTCGCTCCGGGGGCTGTCCCCGGCTCCCTGCGCTGCGCTGCGGTTCTGGCGTCGTCGGGGGCTGGTGGTCCTGTAGACGCGCTTTGTCGGCCCCGGACGGGCTCTTGGTTCGCCGTCGTTGGGTGCGCAGGTCCCCGTCCGGCCGGTAGTGCCGTGGGGCCGCCTCCGCGCCCCGTGGGCCGTGTCTCGTCCTCGCGGCACCGCCGTTCCCCGTTCCCGATTGCTCTCGCCCGTCTGCCCCTTCCGCCTCCGCGCTTCGTGGCCCCGTTCCCCCGCGGCCCGTCCCGCGTCCCCGTGCGCGACGGTTCCGTCGTCAGCGTGCGGGGTGCCCTGGCTTTCTCCACTCGCGCTCCGTATGCGAGCTCGCACACGCTGAAGATGTCGTTAATGGACGGCCAGGTCGATGGACGGCCAGGTTCATGGAAGGCCAGTACTCCTCACTCTTCCCGGCAGCGCCGACAGCCTTTCGGGTCGAGGTGCTTCGAACATCGGCGCGTTGAGCTGCAATGGCTGTGCCCGCTCCGAGAACGACCGAACCGGGCTCGTCACCTCGAGTCCGCCACCTTTCGCATGCGCCTTCGAGCCCGCGGAGCAGGCCGCGCAGTGTTGCCAGGTCTGAATGGCCACGACGCACCACCAACAAAAGGCCATATCATGCGGTCGCGCTTCTATGGCACAGCTCTTGGTCCGCCAGCTCGAGGACGACGTGAAGGACGCTCTTCAACGTAGGGCGCGAGCTCATGGGCGCTCCACTGAGGAAGAAGTCCGAGAGATCCTCCGTGACGCCGTACGGACGGGACCGGCTGGACCGACTCGGCTCGGGTCGACGATCGCGTCGCGCTTCCGCGGCCACGGCATCGAGCACGACTTCGCCGAGCTGCGTGGCCACCCGGCGAAGGCTGCGGACCTGCCGAAGCGATGATCCTGCTCGACACCAACGTGCTCTCGGCGCTCATGCGATCAGAGCCCGAGACGATCGTGGTCGACTGGCCCGACGCCCAGCCATTCGGAATCGATCTGGACGACGTCGGTCACGGTGCTCGAGATCCGCACCGGTCTCGAGCTGCTTTCGCCGTCGAGCCGACAACGGCACCTCGAGGCCGCCTTCGATCGGGTACTCGACGAGGACCTCGACCGGCGCGTCCTCGCCTTCGACGTCGCTGCAGCACATGTGGCGGGTGAATTGGTTGCTCGAAACCGGCAGGCTGGCAAGTCCGTCGAGGTACGAGATGCGCAGATCGCGGGGATCCCGCTCGCACGCAAAGCGCCCGTCGCCACCCACAACATCCGGCACTTCAAGGATCTCGCCGTGCACCTCGTCGACCCCTGGGGTCCCGCCGGCCGACCCAAGCAGTGACCCTCGAACCCGCCGGATCGACGATGACCGGCACGGGAAGCTCAGTAGCTCCCGCAGTTCCGTACGGTTCGAAGAGCAATGACTCGACACCACCACGTCCGCGACGATCGGCAAAGTCAGGACCACCGCCCCAACGGCACCAGGATCTCCCTGCAGGGCCGGGAGCCAGGGGCAGATCGCAGAGGCGATCGCCAGCCGGACCAGACGGCACCAGCGCGGCATGCGAGGCGAGGGGTCGAGGAACCCTCGCAGGCATCGCTCTGGTGCAAGGAGACCGTCGTCGAGCAGCATTTGCAGCGCGCGTGTCGCCGCCTTGTCGAGCGGAAGGACCCATGCCTTCGACTCCATCTTCAACTTCGCACCGAGACAGGCCCTCACGAGCGCCTTCAGCGTCGGATCTCGGTCGAGACATGGACCCTTCACCCCGTTTGGTTCTCGCCGTTCAGAACGAGCCGAAAGCTGATTGCAGAGGCCGTTCCGAGGAGGTGCCTGCCCGCGTCGAACAGGCTTTTGGCCGTCGCGATCCCCAGGGCACGGTTGACGCGGACCTTGTCCAGCCCGGCCACCAGCCGATGACGCATCGCTCGGCTGAACGAGCCGACAGCGTCGGCAGGGCGGCAACCTCCTCGACGGCTACCTGACGGGCGACGACCTCTGGTCGTCGGTACTCGACGCTGGCGCCGTCAAGAGGTCGGCGGACCCAGTCCCATCCGCCGACCGACCCGACCGGTGCCCGATCGGTCGGACGCGACCGAGCTCAGCCGCAACCGGTGTCCGTGTCCACGCCGTCACTCGTCGTCTTGCCTTGGACGAGCCACACCGGAGCACCGGTGAAGCCTGGTGTGTTGCAGCCGAGACCCGGGCCCCATTGGGCGGCGAAGTCCGGCGTAGGCGTGAAATCAGCGCCGACGAGCTTCTCCCAGCTGGACGTGTAGGAGTACACGCCAGAGATGCCAGGCGCAGACTGCTGCATCTCGTAGGAGATGCCGTCGACCGTGTATCGGTTGACCGTCTGGGTCGTCGACCAGCTGTTGCCGGTCTCGATGTCCGCCCACCACATGCTCGGAGCGTCGCCGGCGGTCTTGGCGACCTCAGCCGCATAGGCGGACTCGCTGCAGCCGATCTCCCACGCCTGGGCGTAGGTGCTCTGGTCGTGCCTCGGCACCCCGGCCAGGGACGGACCGGCATACGTCGCGCACGACGAGGTCACGTCGCGCCCGTAGGCGCCGGCGTAGCCGGTGTTGAAGTACAGCGCGGGGCCGGGAATCGAGGTGGAACTGGAACTGAGATCGAGCGCGGTCTTCCACTCGCTCGCAAGGCAGGTGTTCGTCGTGAAGGGCCGGCCGCCGCCGAGACCCACGACGGCGAAGCCTCCGGGGGGCGTCTCGGTGCAGTTGGGCTGTGCGACGTCGTAGCCGGAGGAGCCTTGCGGGTAGGGATCGGAGAAGGTCGTGCCACCGGCGGGGACGACCCAGCCGAGCATCACGAGCACAACACTCAGCGCGCCGAGGACCCAACGAAGCCGTGAACTGCAGAGTGCGTCCCTCATGCTGGAAACCCCCCTCTCCGCGGGTGCGCGGGTCGTCGCCCGTCTGGGGCCCGATGGCGGGCTCGAGGTCCCCCCTCTCCGCGGGTGCGCGGGTCGTCGGGCACGCTACCACGGTGCATTGATCCTGCTGACTCGTCACGAGCAGCTCGGAGGAGGAAGTCGTGGAGCACCGGTTCTCGGGGCGTGCAGGCCTGAAGGTCTCGACGCTGGCGCTCGCCACGATGACCTTCGGCGGTCGAGGCGAGCTCTCCCAGGTGGGGAGCACCCAGGTCGCCGAGGCCAGGCGGCTCATCGCCCGTGCCCTCGAAGCACGTGTGAACCTCGTCGACGCCGCGGACATGTACCCGGGAGGGATCGCCGAGGAGATCGCGCAGCCGAACTGGTCCTCGAGCACGGCGAGCGTCGGACCCTCTGCGGGGTCAGCGCAGGTCCGCTCCTGTACCCCCCTGGCACCAGGCCGCGAACGCCTCGGACAGGCTCGGGCCCTCCGACGAAAGCCTCCTGCTCCAGGACCGACCCGGATCGTGATCGGCTGAGCCCCTCCGAACCGGGCGAGCGCGTCTGGGAACTGCCGAACGCAATCGCCCGAGCGCGCAACTGCCCGATTGGCAGACGACACAGGCCAGCGACGTGGCATGTGCGGTGGTACCCTCCCGCGCGCACCGACGCCTGCGAGCCGAACGGAGGTCTCCCGTGATCGTCGACGTCCACGCGCACTACTACCCGCAGCGCTACCTCGAGCGCATCGGCCGCCAAGAGCTCCCGCCGTCCTCCTCGGCGCCGCTGGGCGACCAAGACGTCGACGAGCGGCTGCAACTGCTCGATCGGGTCGGCATCGACATCCAGGTCCTGTCGGTCTCCCAGGCGCAGCCGTACCTGGAGACGCCAGGAGACGCCGCGCAAGCGGCCGTGCTCGCCAACGACCTGTTCCTCGCGCTGGCCGACGAGCGCCCCGACCGCTTCCGGGTCTTCGCCGCCCTCCCGCTCCCGCACGTCGACGAGGCGCTGGCGGAGATCGAGCGGGTACGCGACGCTGAGAAGCTCTCGGGCTTCACCATCGGCTGCAGCGTCGGCAACGTCCAGCTCGACGACCCGCTCCTCGACCCGGTCTACCGCCGCCTCGAGGAGCTGGGGGCCGTCGTGTTCCTGCACCCGGTCGGCCAGGAGACGACCGGATGGCTCTCCGGACGCAACCTCGCCTGGATGGTCGGCGCGACCTTCGAGGACACGGTGGCCGCACTGAGGCTGGTCCTCGCCGGCGTGCCGACGCGCTTCCCGCACATCCGCTTCGTGGTGCCCCACCTCGGGGGCACCCTCCCGTTCCTCCTCGACCGGGTAAGTCGCAAGCGGGAAGGCGCGCTCGACGTGGTCGCCGGTCTGCGCTCCATGTACTACGACACGGTCTCCGGCTCGGTCGCGGCGCTCAGGTGCGCCTGCAGCGAGCTCGGCGACGAACGGCTCGTGCTGGGCACGGACTACCCGTACTGCGACGAGGAGCAGCTCGAGCACCACGTCGCCTACCTGGAGAAGGCCGGCCTCGACGATCGCACCCTCGAGCAGATCCGTACCGGCACGGCCACGGGTCTGCTCGGGTTGGACGGCGATGGTTGAGCCAGCACCCACGATCGGCTCTCTCCGCCTCCGCGACGCCTCCGGCCCCATTGCGACGAACCGCCTCTCCTTCGAAGCCACCCTCGTGATCCTGAGGATCCGGCGCGTCGCTGCGACCGCCGCGCTCGCGCTGCGCCGCCTCCTCGGGTACCTCGGCGAGACAGACACGAAGTACTGGACGCTTCGATCCCAGATCGAGCGCTTCGAACACGACAGTCGGCGCTCGCAGAGAGACGAAGGATGAGCGCGCGCAGATCCGTCGGTCGGCCGGCTACCCGCCGAGCGAGGCGGGGGCGAGGACGCCAGAGGGCCCAGGCAGCGGCGCGACGTCCTCCCATACTGCGAGCTCCTCGTCGCGCGGCCGGTCTTCGACGGCGATCCTCGGACCGAAGACCATCGTCGCGCGACGGTCGCGGTCCCACGCCGGCCATCGTCCCACGAGCGGATCGGACGGATCGCCAGACCTCGCGAGCGACACCCACGCCGCCTGCATCGCCGCCGACAGCGCGTCGGTGCCGGCGCTCGCGCCCACGAAGCTGGAGACGCCCGGGCGACCGTGGGTCCCGAAGACGAACGGGACCTCGAGGGCATGGGTCGCACCGAGGGCACCGCCGAACGCCGGGGACGGCCAGGTGAAGAGGTAGACGAACGTCCGGGGGTCGTGCGCACGCAGTGCTGCGGCGAGCCGGAGCGAGGGCCACCGGAACACGGCGTCGCTCGCCGCCGCCACCCACAGCGCGCGAGCATCCGAGGGCTCCCCTCGGCGCGTCAGCACGTCACGGTAGCGCTCGACGACGCGCTGAGAAGGTGCTCGCGGCGCGGCGTGCTCGATACGCCGTCTGAGGGACTCGTCGTCCATGGCCTGCGCCGAGGCGTGGTTCAGCGTGAAGAAGGTCATCTCGTCGCGGTTGGTGCCCACGATCGTCGCCACGCCGGCCGCAGAGCCGCGGGCGACCGTCCGCAGCGGGAGGTCGGGCAGCGTGACGCCGTCGACTACAGGGAGGAGCGGCTGGGGGAGCTCACCGGGGCGCGCAGGACGGCGGGACATCGACGCGAGCGCGGCGACGAGCTCGTCGGCCGGCACGCGCTCGAGCGCTTCCCGGGACACCTCGGAGACCCCGAGCTCGCGAGCGAAAGCGAGGGCCGCGTCCTCCGCGCGCCGTGCGCTCTGCGTGTACGGCGGCCCGCTCTGGATCACCGCCGCCCGGAACAGCCCGCGCGCCCCGGGAGCCGCGAGCAGGGCCGCGACGCACATCGCGCCGGCGGACTCGCCGAACAGCGTGACGTTGGAGGGATCGCCGCCGAACGACGCGACGTGGTCGCGCACCCAGCCGAGCGCGGCGATCAGGTCCAAGAGCGCCCAGTTCCCGCCGACGTGCCCGCCGTCGCTCCCCTCGGCGAGCGCGCGGTGCGCGAGGAACCCGAGCGCGCCGAGCCGGTAGTTCACGTTCACGACGACGACGTCCCCGTTCGCCGCAAGGTGCTTCCCCTCGTACAGTGCGCTGCCGGCGCTCCCAGAGGTGAAGCCGCCACCGTGCACCCACACGAGCACCGGTCGCCCCGAGGCGTCGGGGGCCGGGGTCCAGATGCTGAGGTGCAGGCAGTCTTCGCTCTGCTCGCAGGGGTCTCCGGGCAACGCCGAGCCCACTGACAGCGGTTGGGGTGCGAGCGGGCCCGGCCTGGACGCGTCCCGCACCCCCGTCCACGGCTCGGGTCGCTGAGGCCGCCGCCAACGCAATGGACCTGCAGGCGAACGCGCGTAGGGCACGCCGAGGAACGACCAGACCCCGTCGACCGCGTGGCCGCGCACCCACCCACCGTCGACGCTGACAGTCGCATCCACGACCCGACCCTACCGGCTGCTCGCGGCGACTCCTGGCCCGGATCCTGGCGCCGTCGCAGCGGCGCGGGCGTCGGATCTCGTCCTTGCGCTGAGAGCCCTGAGGCTAATGTTGCTGAAGTGGCTGGAGTGAACCGCCGGAGCTTTCACCGCGTCCCCGCCCGCCTCGTCGCCGCCGGCGCCGCGGCATCGTTGGTCGTCGGGACTTGGATCGTCGGCGTCGCTGGCGCCACAAGGTTCACAACAAGCGCCGCTCAGGCGAAGATCGGTCAGACCGAGTCCCAGCTCACACGGATCGAGCAGACGATAGCCCAGGAACAGCGCGATTCAGCACTCCTCGGGCAAGAATACGACGCGGAGATGGTGCACCTGCAGGTCGTGCGGGCGGCCATCGCCGCGACGGACGCGCATCTGACGCACATTCGCAAGACCATCGTCATCGACAAGCGCGTGCTCGCAAGAGCTGCCGTCCAGGACTACGTGCTCGGCGCCCAAGGGACGCAGATCACCGCGCTGTTCTCTACGTCTGCGAACACATTCGTGATCTCCGAGGAGTACTCCGACACCGCGGTCATCAACCTGGACGCGGCGAAGCGCTCGCTCGAGGCGGCCCAGGTGAAGCTCGCCCAGACGAGGACGCAGCAGGAGGCCCAGCAGCAGCAGGCGCAAGCTGCAGCGTCGCGCCTGCAGGCCCTCCAGCAGCAGAATGAGCAGGCCTCCGCGAAGTCCGAGGCCACCTTCGCGTCCTTGAAGGGCACGCTCGGAAGAGAGGTGGCCGCCGCCGCGCAGGCGAAGGCAGAAAGGGAGGCGGCCGCAGCAGCCGCAGCCGCAGCCGCCGCACGACGTGCCGCAGCCGCAGCCGCCGCACGACGCGCCGCAGCCGCAGCAGCAGAACGGCGCGCCGTCGCGGCAGCAGAACGGCGGGCCGCTGCCGCAGCCGCAGTCGCCCAGGAGGCGGCCGCACGTCACGCCGCAGCCGCAGCCGCAGCCGCCCAGCAGGCGGCACAGGTCGCGAGCGCGCTCGGTGGCACAGGCGCAGCCGCAGCGCAAGCGGCGAACGAGGCGTCTGCCGCGGCGGGCGGACCGACGGTCGGGTCCAGCAGCACCGCCCCCGCGGCGGGCGGACCGACGGTCGGGTTCAGCAGCACAGCCACCGCGGCCGGACAGGCCGCGGTGCGTGCGGCCGAGTCCCAGCTCGGCGTCCCCTACGTCTGGGGCGGCGAGACGCCCGGCGTCGGGTTCGACTGCTCCGGCCTCGTGCAGTGGTCCTGGGCGCAGGCGGGCGTCAGCATCCCTCGCACCTCCCAGGAGCAGTTCGCCACAGTGCCGCACGTGCCCATGTCCGACATCCAACCGGGGGACCTGCTCTTCTACTTCAATCTCGACGGCACAGGCACGGTGGACCACGTCGTCATGTACGTCGGCTCCGGTCCCTACGGCAACCAGACCGTGATCCAGGCCCCGTACACCGGGGCCACCGTGTCCTACGACGCGCTCTACACGTACGGGCTCGTGGCGGTCGGCCAGCCCTGATCCCCGGCACCGACGCCCCGACGCCCCCGGCCCTGGGTCGCCGCGCCGACCTCTGATCTGGCGCGCCGACCCCTCATCCGGCGCCCCGTCCGTCCCGGCGCCCCGTCCCGACGACCCGTCCCTCCTACCGCGAACCACGACGCCGGTACGCTCGGAGTGTGAGCTCCCGCCGTGCGCCGGCGCAGCGACCTCGAGCCTCGCCCGGTGCCGTCCGGCCACGCGCGCCCAAGCCCGCGTACGGGCGCCCTGCAGCAGGAGCGACACCGCCGGAGGACCCCAGAGGCTCCGACGTCGACGAATGGGGCAGGTCCGAGCGGGCCCGAGAGCTCGCGCGCCGGATCTACGGACCCGCGTACTCGGCGTGGTTCCGGGCCGAGTGGGAAGGGATCGACAAGATCCCGGTGACCGGCGGGGCGCTCCTCGTCGGCAACCATGCAGGAGCCATCCCCTCGGACGCGCCCGTGATCATGCACGGCGTCGAGACGCACCTGCGCCGCCCCGTGTACGCGCTCGCGCACTACTGGTTCCGCACGATCCCCGTCGTCGGGACGTGGTGGAGCCGCTTGGGCGGGGTCGCCGCTCGCCCTGACAACGCCTACCGGCTCCTCCACGACCAGGGACAGCTCGCGCTCGTCTTCCCCGAGGGCACCAAGGGACCCTCCAAGCGCTACTGCGAGCGGTACCAGCTGCGTCGCTTCGGCCGAGGCGGCTTCGTCGAGACGGCGATGCGCGCAGGGGTGCCGGTGGTGCCGATCGCGATCGTCGGGTCCGAAGAGACGATGCCGGTCGTCTGGCAGCTGCCCCGGCTCGCCCACGCGCTCGGCATGCCGTACTTCCCGGTGACCGCGAACATGCTGGTCCTCGGCCCGCTCGGGACGGTGGTTCCCTTCCCCGCGAAGCTCCGGCTGCGAGTGCTGGATCCGGTCACCTTCGGCGTGGAGGCGGACCAGGACCGGTACCCGAAGAGCAAGGTGATGGAGGAGTCCGAGCGGATCCGTCAGACGATGCAAGCGGCCCTCTACGACATGTTGAGCCGCCGGCGCAGCGTCTGGTTCGGCTGACCGCTTCGCGCGGCGCAGTGGCCATGGGCAGACGCGTGCTGGTCACCGGCGCCGACACCCACTTGGGTGGCCGCGTGGTCCAGCGGCTCGAGGCGGACTCCGGGATCGACGTGGTGCTCGGCCTCGGCACGGGCGACCCGAAGATGGGGTTCGAGCGCGCAGAGCTCGTCCGCTCGGACCAGACCTACTCCACCCTGAGCCGCATCGTCCGCGCGACCAGGGTCGACACGGTGGTCCATACGTCTTTGATCGCCGACTCGACCCAGGCGCCCTCGCACACGATCCACGAGGTCAACGTGATCGGCACGATGAACCTGCTCGCCGCGGCGGACGCTGCGGACTCCTCGGTTCGACAGCTCGTCGTGAGGTCCTCGGGCGTCGTCTACGGCTCGGCGGCGTGGGACCCTGCGACCTTCGCCGAGGACACGCCCCGCACGAGCGCCCCGCGCACCGACGTGGAGCGCTCGCTGATCGAGGCGGAAGCCCTGGTGCGCGACTTCGCGGACCACACGCCCTCCACGGTCGTCGCGATCCTCCGCGTCGCGGACGTGCTCGGCTCCGACGTCGCCAGCGCGATCGGCAAGAACCTGTCGAGGCCGCTGTGCCCCTACGTGCTCGGGTTCGACCCGCTCTTGCAGTTCGTCGAAGAGGACGATGTCGTCCGGGCTCTCGAGTTCGTCACCCGCCACCGCCTCGCAGGCACCTACAACGTCGCGGGGGCCGGACGGCTGCCCTTGAGCGAGGTCGCCGCCATCTGCGGGACCCGGCTGTTCCCGCTACCGCCGGTGCGGCCGTCGCTTGCCATTGCGCCGCTCGTGCACCTGGGGATCTTCGGCCTCCCGCCCGAGCTCGAAGCGCTGCTCCGCTACGGTCGGGGCATGGACACCTCACGGCTCGTCGCAGCAGGTTTCGTCTATCGCTACACGAGCTCGGGTGCGGTCCAGTCCTTCGCGTCCTTCGCGCGCAGCCGGCGCTTGCGCAAGGGCGCAGGGCGCCAACCTGCCGGCTGCCTCTATGAGCACGACGTGGAGCAGTGCTTCCGGCACCCCCCCTCGGTGGTACAGCCCTCGGGAGACTGAACCGGTCAGCGGCGCGCGCGCTCGGCGGCGGCCGCGGCGATCACGCGGTACGCGGGCGCGAGCACGTCCACGAGGTCTCCTCCCCGCACGCGGATCGTCTTGCGCGGGGCAAGGCGAAGCGCGGCCGACGCCACCTCGGCCTCTTGGGGCTCGACGCGGACGAGAGCGAACTCGTGACCTGCGACCCAGAACCGCTCGTACAGGTCGATCACGTCCAGGTCGAGCGGGTCGTCGCCTCTTTCGTCCCGGGCACGGTCGAGCTCGCCCGAGCCAGGATCGTCGCCGTCCGCGGTCGCGCCGGCAAGCTGCCGCCGGCGCGACCGGAGCGCGGCGAGCAGCTCGTCTCTTCCCATCCCCCGCCAGGCGAAGAGCGAGAAGGGCTGCCGGTCGAGCTCCCCGGCGAGCACGTAGCAAACCGCCGCGATGTGCGGGCAGGGGTTCTCCCACTCCGGGCAGGTGCACTCGGTGACGAGACGCGCGTGCGGCGCGGGGAGAAGCGATGCGCCGTGCTCGGCGAAGACCTCCTCCACACCGGATGGCAGCTCGCCTGCGAGCATGCGCGCGGCGTACCCGGCACGCGCCACCAGCGACCCCACGATGCGGTCCCAGTCCTCGGGAGGCACGACGGGCATCCGCAGGCGGACGACGTAGGGATCCTCACGGCCGCCCTCGAGGGTCGCAGCGACGACGCCCGCGCCGATCTCGAGGTTCAACACCTGGCCCCGCCTGGCGTAGGAGCGACCCAGCGCCGCGAGCCTGCCGGCCATCACCGACTCGAGCGACTCGAGGAACCGCTGCGACCACCAGGTCGCGCCGATCTGCGGCTGCCGGCTCACGGCTCGCTCGCCTCTGCAGAGAGCCGGAGAAGCTCGGCCAGCTCGTCGGTCGAGCACTCGGTGAGCCAACTCTCGTCGGTTCCCACGACGCGCCCGGCGAGGGAGCGCTTGGACTCGATCACCTCGTCGATCCGCTCCTCCACGGTGCCCGCGCACACGAGCTTTCGCACATGGACGTCCCGGCGCTGCCCGATCCGGTACGCGCGGTCCGTCGCCTGGTCCTCGACCGCCGGGTTCCACCAGCGGTCGTAGTGCAGCACATGGCTCGCCGCGGTCAGGTTCAAGCCCGTGCCGCCGGCTCCGAGCGACACCACCAGCACCGGCGTCGTGCCCTCGGGCGACTGCAGCGCCGTGACGAGCTCGTCGCGCCGCATGCCCGGGACGCCTCCGTGGAGGAAGCCCACGGGGCACCGGAGCCGCTCGCTGAGATGGCGCCGCAGCAGCTTCCCCATCTGCGCGAACTGGGTGAAGACGAGCGCTCGCTCGCCGGCGGCGCGCACCTGCTCCAGGATCTCGACGGTCCGCTCGAGCTTGCCGGAGCGCCCGGCGAGCCTCGACGCGTCCGCCGCGTAGTGCGCCGGGTGGTTGCACACCTGCTTCAACCGGAGCATCGTGGCGAGCACGAGCCCCCGCCGCTCTGCGCCCGCGGCACCGGCGATCTTGGCCAGCATCTCGTCGACCACCGCCTGGTAGAGGGTCGCCTGCTCTCGCGTGAGCGGGCAGCGCTCCTTCGTCTCGAGCTTGTCCGGAAGGTCCGCCACGACGGACCGGTCGGTCTTGAGGCGCCGCAGCACGAAGGGGCGCGTGAGGGTCCGCAGGCGCGCCGCAGCGTCCTCGTCGCCGTTCCGCTCGATCGGCCACGCGAACTGCCGGCGGAACACGCTCGCCGACCCGAGCAGGCCGGGGTTCAGGACCTCCATGATCGACCACAGCTCTCCGAGGTGGTTCTCCACAGGCGTCCCCGTCAGTGCCAGGCGGCGTGGCGCAGGGATCTCGCGCACCGCCTGCGTCCGCTTCGCGGCGGGGTTCTTCACCTGTTGGGCCTCGTCGAGCACGACGCGAGCCCAGGGCACCGACGCGAGGGCCGCACGATCGCGCTCGGCGAGCGCGTAGCTCGTGACGACGACGTCCGCGCGCGCCGCCTCCACGCCCAGGACGTCCCCTTGCGCCCGTGCCGCGCCATGGTGGACGACCACGCGAAGCTCAGGGGCGAACCGCTCGATCTCCCGATGCCAGTTGCCCACCACCGAGGTCGGGCACACGACGAGCGTCGGGCCGCGAGCCTCGCCGTCCTCCCGGTCCGACACGAGCACGCCCACGACCGTCGCGGTCTTCCCGAGCCCCATGTCGTCCGCGAGGCACGCGCCGAACCCCAGGCGCTCGAGGAGCCGGATCCAGGCGACCCCTCTGCGTTGGTAGGGGCGCAGCTCGCCGGAGAACCCTTCGGGCGTCGCAGGGACCTCCAGGGACTCCGCGAGCTCGCCGCGGAGCAGCGCGCCCAACGGACCGCCGGCGTCGAGGGCGACGATCGGGACTCCTGCGCCCGGGAGCGGCGCTCCGGCGCTCGCCCGGAGCACGTCGGCGAGCTCGATCGGCTGGCGCCGGCACCCCGCCGAGAGGAACTCCACGAGCCGCTGGGCCTCCCCCGGGCGCAGCTCGGCCCACTGGCCGCGGGCTCGGACGAGGGGCGCCTTCAGCTCGGCGAGCCGTCGAAGCTCGGCGACGTCCAGCGTCGTGTCCCCGAGCACGACCTGCCAGTCGAAGTCCGCGAGACGCTGCGCGCCCAGGTTGCCGCTGTGCTCCCAGACGCCTCTGGCCGCGAAGGGCCGGACCCGCAGCCCGAGACGGGCCGACGGCTGTCGCCACCACGACGGCACGAGCACGCCGAACCCAGCCAGCTCGAGCACCGGAGCGACCTCGGAGAGGAACCGGTACGCGCCGTCGAGGTCGAGCTCGAGGGTCGTCGGGAGCGGCCCGGCAAGGACCTCACCCAGCTCGGGGAAGGCGTGGGTGGCACGCCCCAGCTCCGCGAGCAGCACGTCCTGGGGCAGCTCGACCGTCCGCGCGGCTCGCTGGAGCGCATCCCCCGCCCGCCAGACC
>JAJYXS010000197.1 GCA_021801615.1 Actinomycetes bacterium | reverse complement strand
GGCGTGGCAAAGCGCTGGTCATGGAGCGACGCCGAAGCGTCGCTCCTGGAACGACAGAACCACGACCAATCCACACCCCGCTAGTCACCTGCAGCCAGATCGACCCCCGGAAACAGCAGGAGACCCCTATTTCGTCAGCGAGAAGTGCGGAACGTCAGCCCGAAGCCTGTGATCACTCGGGCTCGAGGAGCCCGTCCAAGATGGAGCGGCAGGCAGCCGCGAGCTCGACGCGTGTCGGCTCGTCGAGGTGGTCGCGCAGGTGGCTTCCGGCAGCCGCGAGGTTGGTTTCGAGGAGGGCATAGGTTGCGATCTCCGGCTTGAGCTTGGCGGTGAGCTCCTTGACCGCGCTATCGAGCTTCTCGAGCGCGAGTCCGGGGTCGACGGCTGTAGTGGCGTCGAGTGCTGCGAGGCTGGCCCGCAGGTGCTCTCGTTCGCGTGCCTCTTCGACCGCTGCAATTGGCAGGTTGAGGGCTGCGGCAGCCTCGGCGAGACTGGTCTCGGGGTGTGCCGCGTAGTGGGCGGCGGCCTGGTCGAGCATCTTTTCGTATGCGAGGTCTGCGCTGCTCGGCGTGAGTACGGCGGGCGGTTCGGCCGACGGTACGACCCGGCGGGGTCGGGCGGCGGTGGCGGGGTAGGAGGTGCCGTCTGACCTGATCACCGCGGGTGCACGGTTGGCGCGGGCGTCGACTTCGTTGAAGATCTGCGAGATGACGTCATGTCGGAGATGGAAGATCGGCGCGACGGTCTTGCGTGGTACTTCGGGGTGCTCGAAGTGGAAGCGTCGGAGTGCTTCGATGCGCTCTGCACGTGTGTGGCGGCGCGGGAAGCGCTCTTCGGCGTCGAACAGCTTCTGGAGTGCTTCGAGCTCGGTGCCAGGGTAGAGCCGGACCGGGACGCGTATGGAGCCGTCGGTGAGCGAGATTGCCCGATAGGCCTCGACGCTCAGCCACCCGTCGATGACGAGGTTGTTCTCCTCCAGCACGACCGGGAGGGGGACCGCGGCACCGTTACCCTGGAGCAGCCGGGTTTTCAGCTCGGCGATCGTGTCTTCGCTGCCCTCGCCGGACTGGGTCGCAAGCCGCGGGACGAGTGGGGTCGTGAGCTGGTCGATCCGGAGCTCGCCGACCGGGTAGTGCTCGAAGCCCGCGATGGTGGTGAGCTGCTGTTCGGTGGTACCTGTCGGTGTCACGTATCCCTCCGTGGTTGTGCTCGAGGTTGTGGTTTCAGCGCCTTCGGTTAGAAGATGGCTGGGTGGTCCCTATCCAGCGTGATGAGGGGCGCAATGCCCTCCCTGGCTGGTATCGGCTGCTCGGACGCGCGGGCTGTGGCTGGAGTCGACCGAGCATGTCGAGACCAACGGAGACAGTGGCCCGTCGGAGAGCTGCGGACTGTAGTCATGGAGAGTCGTGACGACTGTGCACGTTGGCCTATGTGCCACATTGACCTTGAACAGCTCGGGCAGCTAGCCGGCGACGGGTCGGGGTCGCCGCCGGTCGGGCTTGGCCGGCGGCTGTGGGTCTGGCGCGAGTTCGTCGGTGGATATCAGGTCGTGATGGTCGGTTTGGTTGGTGTCGTGTCGGGCACCGATCCGCTTATCGGACGATCCGTTGCTGGCCTGCGAGAGCTCGCCAGGGGCTGTGCTGGAGCAGATCCGCTCTACGTGGTCGCGGCGGGTGGCCAGGTGCCGGTGGAGCTGGGTGGTCATCGGGTCGACGCGACCCGTGTCGCTGCCCTGGCCGAGCTGATGACGATCCAGTTGCGTCGCAGCGATACATCGGGCTGGTACCAAGAGAGCATGACCGGTGATGCGTGCCGGTCGGCAGGGAAAGGAGCAAGTCATGCTGGGTAGCTTCGACGAGTTGACGACGAGTGACTGGGTGGGTTTGGTTACCGCGGCGAGCGGAGTCGTCGGGCCTGGCGACGGTGAGGAGTGGCGGAGCAAGGTCGAGGCGCGCGCGCTCGAGCTCGCGCGCTCAGCGCGCTACCTCGCCCAGGCCGCTCCGCACCTGACGCGGCGCGAGCTCACGGGACGAGTCCTTAGCGTCGACGATCCCGCGGTCTCCCAGAGCGGCGAGACGCTCAACCTCGCTCGCGTGACGATCAAGGCCGGAACGGGCAAGCACCCAGACCAGATGTGGGTCGACAGGCGTAGCGACAAGGGCCGGCGACTCATCGCCGCTGCCCAGGCAGCGCGTGGCAAGGACGTGCGCTTTGTGAAAGAGAGCCAGGTTCGTCGGCATGGCGATGATCTCGAGACCGAGGGTGGTCAGGTGAAGTCCCTGCCGTACCTCGCGGAGATCTCCCTTCTCGACGCGCCGGTAGTTGGCGTTGCGACCACGCCATCCGCGCCGGATGCTTCGCCGGAGCGAGCGGATGAGGCCGCGGTTCCCGCCGGTGGGGCCGGGGTCATCGGTGATCCGTCGATCACGCCGCAGACGCTCAAAGAGCTGTGCGCCTGCGCGGAGGAGATCCTCGGCGTCGACCGGGAGAGCGTCGCGAGCACCATGGTCGCTCTCTGCGGACCGAGAGGTGAGGGCGGTCGTAGCGCCGCCGACATCGCCAAGGTGTGGGCTGCGTTGCGCTCCGCGCAGGTCGCCGGCGCTGCCGCTTAGGCGAACAGCTCCTTCATCCGGTCGGACTGCTCGGCCCACGCAGAGCATGCCCTGTCGACGTCGATCAGGCGAGGGCCGTCGGCATCGAGAAGTGCGGCGCGGATCGGTCCACCTGCGGCGGAGTTGACGCTTGCGGTCGCCGTGACGACTGCGACTGCAAGCCGTAGTGCGCCCGCGCGAGAGATCGCTGGTGACCAGTACTGCTCGATGAGATAGGCGGCGCTCGGGTGCGGCGCCTGGGCGGTCGCGGGCGTGGCGATCGGGCTGAAGGCCATCGCGTGCTGGAGGAACCAAATCGTTGGCCGGCCGGAGCTGTCGGTGCCGGCGACCATGGCGGCCGTCGCTAGCGGGCGACGGCGGGCGATCACCGCGGCGGTATGTGCTGCGGCGAGCTGTTCGGCGAGCTTTGCCGCGTCGGAGTAGCCGACGCGACGACCTTGTCCGGGCTCGAGCGCGCCGGAGCCGAGCGCCCGTTCCGCTAGCTCGGGTGGGCCGGCCCAGGCAAGGAGCGCCGAGGTCGTGACGGTGACCTTCTCGAGCGAGTCGTCGATTCGGACGGCGCCCTCGTGCTCGTGCAACATCCGGGAATCCGTGGCGAGCAGGGCGAAGTCTGCTCCGGTCAGTCCGACGAGCACGCCCGGTGGTGTGGCGCGGATCGAGGACCGGTGGTTGCCGTCGATCGCGCGCGTCGACGGCGCCGGGATCGAAGCAGCCTCGCTTGCTGGCGGGGTCGGTGCTATCTCGGTTCCTGTGGCTGTCTGGGTACCCATGACAGCTCTATCGGCTGCTCGGGCAACCGGGTGTGGTGCTCTGGACGGCCGTCGTCGAGAGCACGGTGTGATCGGACGAGCGGTTGCGGCCGCTGTTGGACCAACGGCAGCTGTGGCGGTTCGGCCGGCGCGTCACAGCGCCCATCCACAGTGGGGTGTGGGGCCGGCGTCCCGAAGTGGCAACGACAACACACGGAGGTTGGTCATGGCAGATGCAGATGTCACCGTCGTCGGCAACGTTACGCGGGACCCTGAACTGCGCTTCACACCAAGCGGGCAAGCCACGGTGAGTTTCGGTCTCACGGTGAATCGCCGTTGGCAGAACCGTCAGACCCAGGAGTGGGTGGAGGCGACCTCGTTCTTCGACGTCGTTGCGTGGCGAGACCTCGCCACGCATGCAGCGGAGAGCGTGGCACGAGGCATGCGCGTCATCGTTACGGGTCGACTCGAGCAAAGGAGCTGGGAGACCCCGGAGGGTGACAAGCGTTCGCGGGTCGAGATCGTCGCAGACGACATCGGGCCGAGCCTGCGTTTCGCGACGGCCGAGGTCCACAGGATCGCACGCGAGCAGGACAGTCAGGCCGGTGCGGGCACAACGAGCCGGGCGCCGGCGGGCGCGCAGCGCGCTCATCAGGCTGCCCCGGCGCCCGTGCCCGCGTCGGTCGGCGCTGGCGATTCCTGGGCCGGTGGTGACGACGACGAGTTCTGAGGCTACTACCCCCCTGCCGGCGCGGTCAGTGCCGGCAGGGGGGGCGGGAGCTACGCGCGGGCAGGGCCGGACGCCTTCGGCTTTCCTCGACTGAGGCTACCGAGGACCAAGTCCGTCCGCGGATTTCTGACCGGCGACCTTGTCCGGGCGGTCGTGCCCAAAGCCACGTGCGCCGGTGTCCACGTCGGCCGGGTGGCGGTGCGATCCAGCGGGAGCTTCAACATCTCGACCTCGGCCGGAGTCACCCAAGGCATCAATCGTCGTCGCTGCACTCTCCTTCAGCGTTGCGATGGCAGGGGATGGTCCCGTCAAGAAGAAGGAGACCCCAATGCAGCGTGACGCTAGTCGTCGTCGAGGAGACGTAGCGACGTTTCTCCTCCCGGCCCTGAAGGACCGGGTCGTCGTCGTTCGGTGGCGTTGATGAGCGGAGGTCAGGTGGTCGCACACGGGACGACGGCGGTGGTCGCGCGTGCGACCACGTTGCTCGAAGGAATCGTCAGTGAGCTTCCAGGCGCCGAGCTGCGAGCAAGTCAGGTGCGCATGGTCGAGGTGGTTGCGGATGCGATCACGAGCCGGCGTCCGGTGATCGTGCGGGCGGGGACAGGCACCGGCAAGAGCCTCGGCTACCTCGTCGCGATCGCTGCGAACGAGGTGAGCGCTGCTGTTGTGACCCACACCAAGACCCTCCAGGACCAGCTCGTCGCGTATGACCTGCCTCGCGTGGCTGCGCATTTGAGCTACGGCGTGCTGAAGGGTCGGTCGAACTACCCGTGCTACGCGAAGCTGCATGGCATCGCGCGGGGCCCGGAGTCAGGGCTTAAAGAGGTCGCACGCGAGGTCTTCACCGCGACCATCCTCGGCTCGAGCCGAGGCGAGGTTCTCGAGCGCTCGAGCGTGCCGATCGCTCTCGAGGATGCGATATGGGGGGAGATCTCCACGAGCTCGGAGGAGTGCCTACGTAAGCGCTGCGCGTTCTACGAGCAGTGTGTTGCCGAGCAGGCCCGCAGCCGGGCGCTCGCGACCCAGGTTGTCGTCGCGAACCAGGCACTTCTCGGTGTCGATCTCCGCTCCTACGGCCAGGTGCTCGGGCACCGTGACGTCGTCGTTCTCGACGAGGCGCACGAGGCGCCCGGATCGCTCAGCTCTGCGTTCGAGATCGTGCTCGGATGGCCGCGGATCTCGCGCGTGCTGGCCGGGCTCGAGCGGGCACTTGGAGCGCACGACGGAGCCGTGCATGCATGGCGCGGTGCCGGGATTCGCGCGACGACGAGCATCGAGCAGATCTCCGGCCGGCTGGTGCGGGGTTCGGTCGAGGCCGGGGCGGTCAGCGACGCGGTCCGGGAGCTCGGGCATGCTGCGGAGGCGGCTGCCGTGCTCTTGCGCGGCCTTGACGCGAAGACCGATCTGGAAGCTGCAGCCGCGCTCTCGGCACGCCAGGGAGCGCTCGCTGCGGCGCGGCTTGCTCGTGATTGCGCCGCTGTCGTCGCAGGGCTCGATGGCAGCGACGACAACCTGGTCCTGTTCGCTGAGGCCGGGCGGCTCCATGCGACGCCGGTCGAGGTCGGCGCGATCCTCGCCGAGCGGCTGTGGTCTCGATCGACGGCAGTCGTGGTCTCGGCAACGGTGCCGGCGTCGCTTGGGCGGCGCCTCGGTCTTGGCTCTGCGGAAGTGGTCGACCTCGGCTGGGCCTTCGACCACCGGAGTCGCTCGGTGCTGTATGTGCCCGAGACGACGCCGGACCCGGCGAGGGAGCGGGAGGATCACGCGCGATTCGCGCGCGACGAGATGCTCCGTCTCGTTCGCGCCGCAGGCGGCAGGGCGTTGCTGTTGTTCACGAGCCACGCGGCGATGCGCGCCGCGCACGACGAGATCGGGCCGGAGATCGCTTCGATGGGAGTCACCGTGCTCGTCCAGGGGTGTCTGCCGCGTGCAGCGCTGCTCGAGGCGTTCCGCCGCGAGGAGACTTCGACACTGTTCGCGACGCGCGGCTACTTCGGTGGACTCGACGTACCGGGCCGGTCGTGCGTGCTTGTCGTCATCGACAAGCTCCCGTTCCCTGTCCCCGGCGGTGCGTTGCTCGAGGCGCGGCGGGAGCGGGCGGGCGCCGGGGCATTCGTGACAGTCGACCTCGAAGACGCTGGCCTGGCACTCGCGCAGGCAAGCGGGCGGCTCATGCGGCGTCACGATGACGCGGGCGTCGTGTGCGTGCTCGACCCGCGCCTCGTGACCCGCCGCTACGGCCCGGCGCTTGTCGACGCGCTCCCACCCATGCGTCGCACCAGGGATTCGAGGGCCGCGTATCGCGCGCTCGAGCTCGCTGTCGGCGCGGGCGGCTGAACAGCCGATAGCTGTCGTGTGAACAGTCCGCAGCCAGAGGCACAGGCGAACGTCGGAACCGGACAAGCCGGGGGGCTCTTGCGGGTCGATGACGCGGCGCGCTATCTCGGCATCTCGACCCAGCACCTACGTGCTCTCGTCCGGCGTCGAGCGATCGCCTACCGCCGGGTCGGCAAGTTCCTCATGTGGACAGCGAGCGACCTCGACGAGTTCTTGGCACGCAGCTTCGTGCCTGCCGAGGAGCCTGAGGCGGAATGAAACGGCGATCAGCCGGAGGTAGTGGCCCGTACGAGTCGTAGGTCAGCGCCCTGTCGCCTGTAGCCGGCTAGGCGAGCACGATGTCTCAGCTTGCTTCGCCCTGGGTGCCGTCGACACCTACTGGCGTCCCATCACGCTGGATTCTGCCGGCCCAGCCATCATCAACTCGTAGGTACGCGCTGGGCGAGGTGGAGGTGGCGTTGTGGCGGTCGTTGGAGAAGCGGCAGGCAACGAAGGCGGGACCGTGTCAGCGGCACGCATCGCGTGGATCCTCGACGACCAGGTGCGCGCGGTCAGCGCGCTCGGGGCGCGTCAGGCGCTCGCAGGCGTCCGCCACGTCCTACGCTACGGCGTCACGTCCGCGTCGAAGGCCGGCAACCCCGACGCGGCGCTCGACTGGCTGCACGAGCACGTCGTCGAGTGGCTCGACGAGGCGGGGTTCGGTATCGAGGCGTCTCGTACGACCGCCGAAACGTTCGGGCCGATCGAGCTTGCGATGGCGTTCGTCGGGATCGCCAGCGTGCTGCGTGACCTCGTCGTCCACCACGAGGTCGACGTCGAGGACGTCATCGGCGCGTGCGCGCTCGTCGCGCCGTTCGTCGGGGACGCGACACGAGCGGCGCTGTGGCGCGAGGTCGGCGAGGGCATCGTGCGTGACGTGCTGTCGTCCCAGCAGCGTCGTGACCCATTCGCGGCGGTGCTCCGGTTCTTCCGCACCGAGGGGCGGCTCGGGGTCGAAGGTGTCGCCGAACTGCGCCGGCTCGTCGCGGGTATGGGCTATGTCGTGGTCGGACGTCTCGGCGTAAAGGGTGTCTGCCTGCGGCTCGACGAGGTGTTGCACGGCGGCTGAGCGGATGGGGCGCAACCTCCGTCGCTGAGGGCGCAGAGCGTCACTTCGAAGTGTGCCGGTAGGGCGCGCACCGGTACGTCATCATGGTTGCCATGACCCAGGTCGTCATCGGCGACGTCCCGTCGTGGATCCTCGACGGCACCGAGGTCGTGGTCGACCCGGCTCGAAACGACGCGCTGAACACCGCGATACGGGCGCTGCCTGCCCGACGGTGGGATGGCGCGCACGCCCGGTGGCGCATCCCTGTCGCCGACGTGGGGTGGGACGCTCTGTGTGACCTGCTCGAGCGCTTTGGTGCCACGACCGCTGACGGGAGTGTCGCTGCGCGTCTGCAGGGCCAGCCAGACGCTACTTTGGTCGAGCCCAGTACGGCGCCGGCCCCTTCGGTGGCGGCCCAGGCGACAGCTCTCCGGTCGTTCGGCCGGATCACGAGCGTGCCCGGCATGGTCGATCCGCCGGGCAAGCCCTTCGCCCCGTCGCAGTGGGCTGGTCTCGAGCACATCGTCATCTGGCAGTCCGGGTGTCTCGTCGCCGACGAGCCGGGTGTCGCGAAGACCGCGCAGAGCCTCGCGGCACTCGCCGTCCTCGGGCGTCGGCGGATCATCTGGGTCTGCCCGGCGGTCGCGAAAGCCAAGATCGCCGGCGAGGTCCACGAGCGCTTCCCCTCGTGGCGAACGACGATCCTCGACGGTCGCAAGGCCCAACCGCTCGCACTCGGCGATCAAGAGACGGGGGGTCTCGAGCTCGACGGCACAGACGTCGTTGTCGTCAACTACGAGATCCTCGCCGCGCACCACGACACGCTCCTTGCTTGGAACCCGGATGCGCTCGTGGTCGACGAGGCGCACCGGATGAAGGAGGCGGGGACGAGCTGGACCCGCTGCATCCTCGGTGCCCGCGCCAGGCGCAACCGCAAGGGCGTCGAGGTCGACCCGGCTCGTGTCGGTCTTGCACCGTCGGTGCGCGCAGCAGGTGGGTCGGTGCTGCTGCTCACCGGGACGCCGATGCCATCGGGGCCATGGGAGCTCATCACGCTGCTGCGGGCAATGGGCCGCCTCGAGGACCTCGGTGGGTACCGCCACTTCAGCCGGCACTTCGCTGGCGGGCGAGACGAGGTGGTCGGTGGTAAGACGACGACACGGTATTCGCTCGACCGGGCGCGACCGCATCTTCGTGAGCTGAACGCCGCACTGCGCAGTCATGGGATGCTCCGCCGTCGTCTCGCGGAGGTCTGCCCGGACCTCGTCCTCGCGCCGAACGAGCTCGTCGAGGTCCCTCTCGACGCGCACTGGATGGGTGAGTACCGGACCGCCGAGCAGGACATCGTCGACTACCTCGGCCAGCGAGCAGCGCAGATCGCAGCCGAGCTCGGGCGCAACGCCCGGGCGGCCGAGGTGCGAGCGCGCCTTCGAGCAGCGATGGCTCGTGACGGTGTCGAGCTGACGGTGTTGCGCCGGCTCGCCGGCCTCGCGAAGGCTCCCGGCGCGCTCGGATACGCGCGCGAGTGGCTCGAGCTCAGCTCGGCAGCGATGGAGGAGCTCGACGGGGAGGCTGGTGGGGTACCGAAGCTCGTCGTGTTCGCGCACCACGCGGACGTCGTCGACGTGCTGGCGAACGGCCTCGGCGGGGCCGCGATCCGCGGCAGTGACAGCAGGGCCGTTCGAGACGCTGCGAGGCGAGCGTTCCAGGAGGATCCGGAGGTCCGGGTCATCACGTGCTCCATCATGGCCGCAGGCGAGGCGATCGAGCTGACGTCCGCGAGCACGTGTCTCACGGTCGAGTTCGACTGGGTCCCGAAGACCCACATCCAAGCTGTCGGTCGCCTCTACCGGCGAGGCCAGACCCGACCCGTCCGGCCGCTGTACGCGTACGCACCGGGCACGACGGACGAGATCGTGCGTCGTGTGCTCGACGTGAAGTCCTCGGCGGCGGCGGCCGTGATCGACGGGGCGGCCGAGGCGGACGGATCGCTCGTCGACGTCGAGTCCGATGTGCTCGACGTGTTGGTGCGGCGGAGCGCGGGCTGAGGGGAAGGCGCCGCCCTCATGGCTATCGTGACCAACGAGAGCGACACGCAGACAGAAGAGGCAGCCGTCGAGAAGCCCGACACCAAGCGGCGACGGGGTGGCGTGGTCTGGCGGAAAGGGATCCAGCGTCAGCTGGCCGGTGGCGCGCCTACCGAGCCCGTGGATGATGCTGTGCGCGACGCCATATGGCGCAGCGACAAGCGGCGACTTCGCATCGAGATCGGGCGAGGGACCGGGTATGTCGGGAAGCCCGAGGAGTGGGCGTCTGAGGGCGACGAGGGGTGGGAGGACGTGTGGGATCCGCCGCACTAGCTACGGCCCGAGTCCGACTCGTGGCCGGGAGACGACGATGACGAGGAGAGTTGCCCATCTGAGAGCCGGCCGGGGACGGTGAGGCAGATGCGACCGCTGTGGTCCTGGGGCAGCGTCGGGTGTCCTCGTGGTGGTGACGCGGCCCGCCCGGTGGCACGGAAGGCCAAGCCAGGAGCGGACGGTGCTGGGGTTGGTGTGGGGGCGGTGAGGTGAGAGTCGCGAGGTAGCATTGTGCTGACGCCGCCACCAGGTGTCTTCGGCCCGACAGATGGGCCGAAGAGGCCCGGGGAGCTGTGTCACATGACTACGAAGGAAAACGTGATGGACGAGACCGAACGGACGAGGTTCCTCGAGACGCTGCGAAGCGACCCCGAGTTTCGTGCTGCCGTTCGGAGGGAACTGCTCTCTGACGAGTTGCTGGCGCTGCCCGAGAGATTTGCCGAGTTTACGGCCTTTGTCGACGGGCGGTTCGCTCAAATTGACGGGCGGTTCGCTCAAATTGACGGGCGGTTCGAGCAGGTCGACGG
Organism: Actinomycetes bacterium; assembly: GCA_021801615.1. GTDB lineage: Bacteria > Actinomycetota > Acidimicrobiia > Acidimicrobiales > RAAP-2 > JAJYVT01. Next base: position 4,078 of record JAJYXS010000197.1, on the reverse strand, counting down.
CCGGTTCGACCGTCTCGAGGACCAGCTCAACAGTGTGCGGGGTGACTCGTTCGAGATGCGGGTCCGAGGCAACCCGGACCGGTTCCTGCTGAGCGATCTCGAGGACCTGCTTGCAGGCCCTATCGAGCTCGAACAGCTCAGCGCCTTCATTGCGAGGTTGGACCAGCGCGAGGCACTCTCTTCTGTCGAGAGGCGAGAGCTTCGAGCTGCCGACTTCGTTGGGAAGGCGACATCGGCGCAAGGCAGTGGGAAGTTCACCGTCGTCGTCGAGGTGTCATGCACGCTCCACGTCGATGATGTGGAGCGTGCTGCTCGCCGAGCCGAGATTGTCGGCTCGCGCGGCTTTCATGTGCAGGCTGTTGCGATCGGCAACGATCTCGGCGGGGATGTCGTCGCCCGGCGAGCGGACGACCTCGGCGTTCGTCTTATCGCTTCTTGACCGAGCCTGTTGCACGAACCCCCGAGCAATCTGCGAAGTCCCTGGTAGCGCGCGCGTGAGATCCACCACCTGACCAGGCGCGATGGCGACGATGTGGGCATGGCCTACAACTTCGTCGCCCCGGAGCGCGACCAGCTCTACCTGCTGCCGCCGTCGCTGGCCGACTGGCTCCCAGAAGATCACCTCGCGTGGTTCGTCCTCGATTGCGTCGACCAGATGGACCTCTCGGCCTTCTACGCCGACTACCGCGAGGACGGCTGGGGCGGCGCAGCCCATCACCCAAAGACGATGGTCGCCCTTCTCGTCTACGCCTACTGCCTGGGGGTGCGCAGCTCTCGCCAGATCGAGCGCGCCTGCCACGTCGACATCGCCTTCCGGGTGATCTGCGCGGGCCTCTTCCCCGATCACACGACGATCGCCCGGTTCCGAGCTCGCCACGAAGACGCGCTCAAGTCCATCTTCACGGCGTCGCTTCGCCTGTGCGCCAAGGCGGGGATGACGACCGTCGGTCTGGTCGCGCTCGACGGGACCAAGATGGCCGCCGACGCCTCGATGTCGGCCAACCGCACGAAGGAAACGATCGACCAAGAGGTCGACAAGATGTTCGCCGATGCCAAAGCGACCGACGAGGCCGAGGACGCGGAGCTCGGAGACGCACGCGGGGACGAGCCGCCGGCCACCCTCAGAGGGCGAGCGGACCGTCGCCGTCGCTTCAAGGCCGCCAAAGAGCTCCTGGACAAGGAACTGGCAGAGGAGCGCAAGGCCCACGAGGCTCACCTCGCCGAGCGCCAGGCAGAAGAGGAACGGCGCGGCAAGAAGCTGCGCGGCCGAAAGCCCAAGGCGCCACAGGACAAGGCCGGAGCGAAGGAGAAGAAGGTCAACACGACCGATCCGGAGTCCAAGGTCATGTCGACCGCAAAGGGCTTCATCCAGGGCTACAACGCGCAGGCGGTCGCGAACGAAGCCCAGGTGGTCGTCGGTGCCGAGGTGACCGACGAGCAGAACGACATGGGCCAGCTCCACCCGATGATCGAGGCGACGACGACCTCACTCGCCGACGCCGGGATCGAAGAGCGGCCCGAGAAGCTCTTGGCCGACGCCGGGTACTGCTCGGAGGAGAACCTGGCTGCCATCGACGAAGACGACCCCGATACCTACGTCGCCACGCGCAACATGAAGAAGAACCAGACCCCGCGCACCGGACGGCGCGGGCGGCTCAGGAAGGACGCGACGCTCGTCGAGAAGATGGACCGCAAGGTCTCGAACAAGGCCGGCCGCGCCCTCTACCGCAAGCGCCAGCACCTCATCGAGCCGGTCTTCGGACAGATCAAGGATGGACGCCACATCCGCGGCTTCATGCGAAGAGGCAAGGCGGCCGCGAACTCGGAGTGGAAGCTGATCTGCGGGACCCACAACCTCTTGAAGCTCTACCGGCGCGCGCTCGGTGACGCAGCGGCAGCGCCCTACAGCCGAATGGCCACCGGAATCGCCTGCTGAGCGGGCGAGCCGACGGTCGTGTCGGTGACGTACCCCGGTCGATCGTGCGGTGCCATCGGCGAGTGCCAGTGACGTCCAGCCTCGTCACGGCCCCCTGTTGCTGTTCACGCAACGGGCTCGACCGCTGCCGAAATTGTAGGGCGGCATGGGATCTACGTCCCATGCCGTCCCTTCTCCTTGCTACCCAGCGCTCCTCGACGGCCAATCCAATGCGAGATTCTTCCCATCTGTTCGTGGCGTAGCGACGACTTTACGGCAGCGTGCGAACGGCTCTCTCAAGGTCTCGCCTGTTGACGACTCTCTCGACGACGATCCCGGCTCCATCGGAGAAGTACAGCACGCGCCAGTCACCGACTCGTAGATGGAACCAGCGCGGGTGGCCTGCCAGCGCCCGGATGTCGGCGTTTGCGTTCTCGCTGGCGAGGCCGCGAAGTCCTTGGACTATTGCATCCCGCTCGGCTGGTGGAGCCTTGCGGAGGTCATTTTCACCTCTACGCGAGAGCGTGACCGGTCGCGTCAAGACTTCGCCTCGTCCTCCAGGCCGCTCAGCACGTCGTCGAGTTGGCGTCCCCGTTGGCCCTGTGCGATCTCGCGCTCGGCTGCCCTCATCGAACGCACGTACTCAGGGGCGCTCGCAAGCACGAAGTCCAATAGCTCGTCCTCGTCGATAGCGGCAAGCACCGCTACGGGGCGCCCATTGCGCGTCACGAGTGCGGGTCGTCCCGTGCGGCTCACCTCGTCGACGACCGCGCTGGTATGGTTCGCCAGATCCCGAATGCCGATCGTGCTCACGGCGCCTCCCTTTCCATTGTACCGACAATCGTAGTACACGATCACGTGGTGAGCCCGGAAGGCGGTCAGCGGCGCGATGTTGATCCGCGTCGGCGGGCGGTCTGATGTGTGCTGCGTACCGGCCGTCCGGGACAGATCTACGCAGTTCTGCATATGATCTGCTGCATTGCTATGCTCTTCGTATGCGAACGCGTGTGACGGTCACCGTCGATGAAGAGGCGGTCCGCGCTGCCGAAGAGGCGGTTGCTGCTGGTCGCGCCCCTTCGGTCAGCGCATGGGTGGCCTCGGCGATGAGCGAGCGGGCTCGACGCGAGAACCTGGCGGACGTCCTTGCCGAGATCCGTGCCGAGCTCGGACCAGCGACCGACGAGGAGACCGCATGGGCACGAAGCGTCCTCGGCCTGTAGTCCTTGACGCGGGCGCCCTGATCGCAGTCGATCGAGCCGATCGGCGCGTGATCCGGCTCTTGGAGCTTGCCCAGGAGATCCACGTGCCGTCTGGTGTGCTTGCCCAAGCGTGGCGCAATCCCGCGCGCCAGGTCCGCCTCGTGCGCATCTTGTCCTCCGATGAGGTAACGATCCACCCGCTCGACGCCGGGATTGCTCGAGCCGCTGGACAGCTGTGTGCCGCGACCGCCACCTCCGACGTCGTCGACGCGTCGGTCGTGCTCGTCGCTCGTGTCGTCGGCGGGGTGACGATCACGAGTGACGTCGACGACCTGCGGCGCATTGATCGAAGCATCGACCTGGTCTCCTGCTGAGCCACTCCTTGGCCGCCTGCGAGTCGTGGCCGTCAACGACGTCTTCGCTGTCCATGTCGCGCGAATTGGCCATCCCCGAGACGCCTATCACCGGTCGGTGTGCCGGCGTCGTGGGCTGCCACGGAGGGCCGCGTGTATCCCCGGGGATACTCGCGCTGTCACACGCGGCGAGGGGCGCCCACAGAGCTGACCTCCGACAGTGGAGCGAGCGCTTCGGCCGGCCGATAGATCAACGAGGCATCATGGCCGCGCTGACGAGACGGAGGGACGATGCGCGTGACGCGATTCGGACGTAGCAGGTGGCAGCGGCAGATGGGTGTCGTCGGGCTCGTCGCGGCCGGAGCGATCCTTCTCGCGAGCTGCTCGTCTGGGCCGTCGGGCGTGAACGCCCCCGGTGCGCCGGCCGAGGCACCCCGGACCTCCGCGCACGTCAAGACCGTCGAGTTCCCGTCCGGGCCGGTGGCCGAGCACATCTACGGTCCGAGCTGGGCGCGCTTTGTCGCGGCGTTCCCGGGCAAGGTGACGATCGGGGTCTCGAACGCGATCGGCTCGTGCGCCGTCGGGTCGCGCCCGCAGTACGACGCGACGGC
>JAJYXS010000114.1:3633-14507 GCA_021801615.1 Actinomycetes bacterium | reverse complement strand
CGCCGCAGACAGGGTGCTGGCGGCGGGTCTCGCGTCCTGGGGCATCCTCCCCAAACCGCTTGCGCGGTCGATGGAAGAGCTGCTCCACCGCCGCTACACGTTGTACCCTCCGGGCGGCCACATGCTGGGCCTGGATGTCCACGACTGCGGGAAAGCCCGGGCCAGCATGTACATCGAGGGGTCGCTCGCGGCGGGGCACGTGCTCACCGTGGAGCCGGGGCTCTACTTCCAACCGGACGATCTGTCTGTCCCTGAGGAGCTGCGCGGGATCGGCGTTCGGATCGAAGACGACGTCCTGATCACGAACACTGGATGCACCGTACTGTCGAGTGCGATGCCGAGACGACCAGAAGAGGTGGAGGCGTGGGTGCAACAGCGGCAAAGGAACGATCTGCTGTGAACCGGAACGGATGGCTCCGCCGGCACGCTCGAGTAGCGTCGCGGATGGTCTTCGTACTGTCGCTCGTGGGGGCGGCTGCAGGCGCCTCGGCGCTGACCGCGGGAGTGAGCGCGGCTGCGTCTCATGTGCGCAACGTCTCGCGAGCTTCCTCGGCGCCGGTTCGTGGCGGAACGCTCTACATGGTGGGAACAGGCGATGTGACCACTCTCGACCCGAATATCGCATTTGGCGTTGTCACAAACCTTGCGATGCGCCTGTACGTGCAGCCTCTCTTGGCGTACGAAGCAGTTCCGGGCAAGACGACCACGCTCGTTCCAGACTTGGCTGCGGGGTTCCCGGTGGCCAGCGCGGGCGATCAGCGGTTCACCTTCACCATCCGAAAGGGCATCCGGTGGGATACCAACCCGCCAAGACAGGTAACCGGAGCGGACATCCTCCGAGGCCTCGAATTGTCCTGCAACCCGTACAAGCCTTCCTCGGCGCTCTCCGAGTACGAGACAGTGATCGAAGGTCTCGGTTCCTTTTGCAATGGCTTCGAGAAGGTGAAGCCCACGCTGACCGCCATGAAGCAATTCATGCTGACGCATAGGGTGCCTGGTGTCACGCTGGACCCGTCGAATAATCGGGAAATTACGTTTACGTTGACGCACCGCGCGGCTTACTTCCCAGATATCGTCGCCGCGTTCGGCGCGTTCTACGGAGCGCCGAGCGATTACCTGACATACCTGCCCGGGAGCTCGGCGTTCGATGGCCACGTTGCCTCGGATGGCCCCTACCGTATAGAATCGTATGTTGCAGGTAAATCTATCGTGTTCGACCGGAATCCGGTGTGGAAAGCGGCACTTGACCCGATCAGCAAGGCCTATGTCGATCGTGTTGTCGTGGACGAGACTGTTCCTGCGACATCCGCCTTCGAAGAGCTGAAGAGCGGCACATCGCATGCAGATATGTTGTGGGGCGTGACGGAGGTGCCGAGCGAGGACATTTCGAGCCTCCTGGCATCTCACACAACGAATTTTCTGCTTGGCAACACGGGTGCTCTGACACCGTTTCTCGTGTTCAACTTCGCAGACCCGAATGATGGTGGCGCGTTGAAGAAGGTCGACGTGCGGCGAGCCATCGAGTATGCGTTGGATCGATCGGCGCTCGTGAGAATTGCTGGTGGACCGCAGGTCGCTCCTCCCGTGACCCAGGCACTACCGCTCCTGCTCCTCGAGACAATGGGCTTCAAAGACTTCAACCTCTACCCGTACAACCTCGCCAAGGCCAAGCGGATCCTGGCGCCACTACATCTCACCTTGAAAATCCTTTATATCTCGAATTATTCATCGTGGACCAAGATATTCCAGGCGATCGATTATGAGCTGTCGAAGGTCGGAGTGAAGGTTGATGGCATTCCCGTCCCTCTGGACACAGAATTCCCGCATTATCTTGCGGTGCCGGGGAATGCGCGCCGTGGCGTGTGGGATCTCGCGATGTTCGGGTTGGTGCCGACATGGTATGGGAACGACTACGGCTGGAGCTGGATGTTCTCGTTGTTCGACACGGCTTCGGAGGCCCCGAACGGAGAGAACGTGGGATTGTTCTCGAACCGGACATTCGACAGGCTGATCGCTGCTGCGCAGTCTTCACCATCGGTCGCGGAGGCGAATCGACTTGCCTACGAAGCGGATCGGCTGGCAATGAAGGAGGCAGCGATCTACCCGATTGCGTCTCCGGGATTCGCGGTCTACCACGCATCGCGTGTGCACAATGCCGTGTTCATGCCCTCCTTCGAGGAGTTCGATCCGACGAACGTGTGGCTCTCGCAGTGACCGGGCCGATGGGTCTCGGGACCGCCGGACCGACGAGGGGAAGCTGCGACCAGGACGGCCGGTTGCATGGTTCGGAGAAGGCGTGGCACGTGGTGTCGGCGTGACCCCTGAGGAGCTCGCGTCCAGGCTCCTCGACGTCGTGGTCCGGTTCCATCCGATGGACGAGTCGTTGTTCGGTTTCGCCGAGTGCGACTCGCGGCTGCCGGACGTGAGCGAAGAGGCGCAGGCCGAGGAGGTGCAGAGCTTGCGCGAAGTGGCGACGCAAGCGGCCCTCTTCGACGTCTCCGGGATGGATGAGCGCTCGCGACAGACCGCCGATCTGGTGCGCTACAGCGCTGCCGTCAGGGCGGATGCGGCTGCGGTCCCCTTCATCGAGTTCACCGTCGGTGACTTCCAGGGTGCGCCGGTGGCCTGGGTGCTCGCCATGATGCCCAAGGCACCCCTGGGTACCGAGGACCAAGGGGATGCCTACCTCTCGCGCCTCGAGGCGCTGCCCGCGTTCCTCGAGAGCGCGGCAGGCCGTCACCTGCGCGGCGTGGACGCGGGTCGTACCCCGGTGCGCCGGCTGGTGGAGGCGGCGATCGCCCAACTCGACGACATGCTCGCCGACCCTTCGGTGGGTGGTCTGCGCCGCCGCCGGTCACAGGACCGCTCGTTCGCCGAGCGGGTCGACCGCGCGGTCGCAGGCTCGGTGCGCCCGGCGCTCGCCCGCTACCGCGAGGTGCTCTCGACACGGCTGTTGGACGCGGGTCGTGACGACGCGCACTGCGGCCTGTGCCACCTCCCCGACGGCGACGCGATGTACGGCGCGCTTGCCCGCCTGTACACCTCGATCGATCGAGCTCCCGAGGAGCTCCATCGCACGGGTCTCGAGATCGCAGAGCGGATCAACGAGGAGTACCGGGACCTCGCAGGGCGCGCGTGGGGCACGACCGACCTCGCCAGCATCCTGGAGCGGCTCCGGAGCGATCCGGAGCTTCGCTACCAGGACGGCCAGGAGATCCTCGCTGACGTCCGCGCCGCGCTCGGACGGGCAGAAGAGGCGGCACCGCGCTGGTTCCGGGTGCTGCCCGAGGGCTCGTGCCTGGTGGTGCCGATCCCGGCGGTGGAAGAGGCGAGCGCGCCCCCCTACTACATGCCGCCAGCGCTCGACGGCTCGCAGCCGGGAACGTGCTATGTGAACACGTCGCGGCCCACAGCGCGCTCACGCGCGGACACCGAGTCCACGGCGTTCCACGAGACCGTGCCCGGCCACCACTTCCAGCTGACAATCGCCCACCACCTGCCCGGTCTTTCGCTCGCCCGACGGGTGCTCCACGACACCGCCTGCGTCGAGGGGTGGGCGCTCTACGCGGAGCGACTGGCCGACGAGATGGGGCTCTACAGCGGCGATCTCGCGCGCTTCGGCATGCTGACCGCCGACATGTGGCGTGCCGGTCGGCTGGTGGTCGACGCCGGCATCCACCTGCTCGGGTGGAGCAGAGAGCAGGCGCTGGAATGGTTCGATGCGAACGTGCCGCTGCCCCGCCTCGTGATCGAGGCAGAGGTGAACCGCTACATCACCTACCCCGGCCAGGCGTTGGCCTTCATGGTCGGTCGGCTGGAGCTGGAGCGCCTCCGAGGCGTCGCGGCGGCGCGCATTGGCAGTCGCTTCGACGTCCGTGGGTTCCACGACGTCGTGCTGCGCGCCGGCCCGCTCCCCCTGGCGGCAATGGCCGGGGTCGTGGAGCGCTGGATCGAGGGATCCGAGCCGCCGGTCACCTGAGGCGCCCGGTTGCCTGAGGCGCCGTCGGCGGGAGGGCCGCCACGGCCCTCGTGGCCCGTCCGCTCCTCAGTGGAGCCGAACCCGCGGGTCCACGAAGGCGTAGAGGGCGTCGACGACGATGTTGGCCACGACCACGGCCGCGGACGCGACGATGACGATGCCGATGATCACCGGGAGGTCCTGCTGCTCTATCGAATGGACAGCCGTCCATCCGAGGCCTGGGAGGCCGAAGACCTGCTCGGTGATCACCGTTCCACCGACGAGGGTGCCGACGTCGATACCGAATTGCGTAAGGATCGGGGTGAGCGCGGCCCTGAGGGCATGGCGCCAGACCACCCTTCGCTCGCTCAGGCCCTTTGCCCTCGCGGTGCGCACGTAGTCCTCACCGAGCACGTCGAGCATGGACGATCTCGTGAGGCGGGTGTACGTGGCAGCGGCCACGAGTGCGAGCGTGAGCCAGGGGAGGACGAGCCCACGGAACCACTCGAAGGGGTTCTGGGTCAAAGGGGTGAACCCGGAGCCCGGGAACAACGCGATCCCATGGATGGTGAGCTGGTAGTACAGGAGCAGGATGAGGAGGACGCCCAGTACGAACGTTGGCGTGGAGTAGAACGCGAGCGCGAAGGTGGTGAAGGAGCGGTCGAGGAACGACCGAGGGTGTCGTGCCGAGTACATGCCGGTCAGGACTCCGATGAGCAGCCAGATCGGCGCAGCGCCGACGATCAACGACAGTGTGATGGGGATCCCCTGGGCGACGATCGTGGTCACCGGCTCGTCGTGGTAGTAGTCGAAGCCGAGGTTGCCGTGCAACAGCTCCCAGATGAAGTGCCCGTACTGGACGTACCAGGGGCGATCGAGGAGGAGGCGGCGGGCGATCAATGCAACGGTCGAGGGGGGAGCGTCGCGTCCCGCCAACGCTCGAGCGACGTCGGCCGATCCCGGACCGATGTAGAAGATGATGAACACGATCACGGTGACGAGCCACATGACCAAGATGCCGAGCGCCAACCGACGTGCGAGGAACGTGAGCACCCTTCGCCACCCCTACGACTTGAACGGGGTTCCCCGGGGGTCGATCGCGTCTCGCACGCCGTCACCCAGGATGTTGAAGGCGAGGGTCGTCATGAGCAGCGCCAGGCTCGGGAACGTGAGGAACCACCATGCTTGCTGGTAATAGCTCTGTGCGTCGGCGATCATCGATCCCCAGTCGGCCGTCGGCGGTGGGATGCCGACTCCGAGGTACGAAAGGGCGGCCTCCGCGACGATGCTCACCGGGATCAGCAGGGTCGCGTAGACGATGATCGTCGGGAGCACGTTGGGGAGCACGTCGAAGACGATGATCCGCCACGACGAGGCCCCCAACGCTCGAGCCGCCTCGATGTACTCGCGGCTTCGGATGGCGATCACCTGGCCCCTCACGATCCTCGCCACGGTGGCCCAGCTGAAGATGCCGATGACGAGGACGACGATCGGGATGCCCTTGCCGAGGGTCAGAGGACCGAGATGCAGCGGAGTGACGGACACGACGGAGGCGAGCGCGATGGCGAACAGAAGGAACGGGATGGAGAGCATCACGTCGACGGCCCGCGCGATCAAGGTGTCCACGAGCTTGCCGAAGTAGCCCGCGACGAGCCCCAGCGCTGCACCGATGGTCACGGTCATGAGCGTTGCGAGCACACCGACCAGCAACGAGACGCGAGCTCCGTAGGCGATCCGTACGAGCAGTGTCCTTCCGAGATCGTCGGTCCCGAGCGGGAAGGCCGAGCTCGGAGCTCGGGGGAGCCCCGTCGGGGTGAGCCCGGTTGTGGGGTACTGGGTGTAGACGCCGTGACCCGTGCCTTTCGCGATGAGTGGGGCGAAGATCGCGACGAGGACGATGAGCAGGATCACCCCGAGCGCGACGAGGGAGAGGCGATCGCGCCGCAGCCGTTCGAAGGCGAGCCGCCAGGGGCTTCGGCCCTCGATCGAGCGCGCGCCTCGAACCGAGAGGTGGGATCCTCGCTCGTCGCTTGGTGCTCCGAGCTCATGAGGCGCCGCAGCTTCGGGTGGCGTCAGCATGGGTGGCCTTCTTCGAGCAGCGGCGCTGGAGCGATCTCGACGGGCGCTCGCGCGTCGCCGGGCTCGAGCGGGAAGTGGCAGGCGGTGAGATGGCCTGCCCCGGAGCCCGCGCGCACCTCGAGGGGGGGTACCTGTTCCCCGCAGATGGGACGCGCCCTCGGGCACCTCGTGCGGAACCGGCAGCCCGAGGGCGGGTCGATGGGTGACGGGACGTCACCGGAGAGGACGATCCTTCGGCGCCGGGCTGCGTCGTCGGGGTCTGGCACCGGCACCGCGGAGAGCAGCGCCTCCGTGTACGGGTGGCGGGGTTCCACGTCGATCTCTCCGACGGGTCCGACTTCCACCAGCTGGCCCAGGTACATGACGGCGATGCGGTCGCACAGGTGACGCACGACCGACAGATCGTGTGCGATGAACAGATAGGTGAGCTGGAGCTCCTTTTGGAGCCGGGCGAGGAGGTTCACGATCTGCGCCTGGATGCTCACGTCCAACGCCGAGACGGGCTCGTCGCAGACGAGCAGTTTCGGGCGCAGGGCGAGCGCTCGTGCGACGCCGATGCGCTGGCGCTGGCCTCCCGAGAACTCGGCGGGGAAGCGGTTGTAGTGCTCGGGGTTGAGCCCGACCAGCTCCATGAGCTCCTGGACCGCCTGGCGACGCTGCGATCGTGCGACGACCCCGTGCACCGCGAAGGGTTCGCCGATGATCGACCCCACTCGACGGCGCGGGTTGAGAGACCCGTAGGGGTCCTGGAAGATCATCTGCATCTCCCTGCGGTACGCCCGCAGGTGGCGTGCCGACAGTGCGGTGAGATCGACCCCGTCGAAGACGACGCGCCCTTCGGTCACCTCGAGGAGCCGAAGGGCGACACGGGCGAGGGTCGACTTCCCGCACCCGGTCTCCCCGACGAGCCCGAGCGTCTCGCCGCGCGAGACCGCGAGGCTGACGCCGTCGACCGCGTGGACCACCTCGCGCTGGCCTCGTCCGAGCCCCGACCCGGTGCGCACGGGGAAGTGCTTGACGATGTCTTCCAGCTTCAAGAGAGATCCGTTCGGACCGCCCGTGAGCGTCGGCTCGGTCATCGATCCAGCACCATGTCCCGTGTCGCGGGAGCGAAACGGGTCTCTCGCAGAGCTTGGCGCGCGGCACGCTCGCGCGGCAGCACGCAGGCCGAGCGGTGCCGCGGCTCTCCTGGGATCTCCAGGAGCTGGGGAGCCTCGATGGTGCACTCCGCCGTGGCGTACCTGCAACGAGGCGCGAAGGGACAACCCGGCAGCGGGTCGATGGGGCTCGGCGGTTGGCCATCGATCGGCACGAGCTCACCTCTTCGCACACCCGTGCTGGGCAGCGAGGCCATCAGGCCCTCGGTGTAGGGATGGTGGTAGTGGTAGAAGAGGTCTCGGACCGCCGCCTCCTCCATGATCTTCCCAGCGTAGAGAACGACGACGTCGTCGGCGATCTCGGCGATGACACCGAGATCGTGGGTGATCATGATGATCGCGGTGCCGAAATCCTCCTTCAGCTCGCGGAGGAGCTCGAGGATCTGCGCTTGGACCGTGGGGTCCAGCGCGGTCGTTGGTTCGTCTGCGATGAGGAGCGAGGGCGTGAGCGCCATCGCCATCGCGATCATGACTCGCTGCCGCATGCCACCGGAGAACTGATGGGGGTAGTCGTCCACGCGTCGCTCGGGCTGGGGGATCCCGACGCGAGCCATGAGCTCGATCGCCCGCGACCGTGCGGCGCGTTTGGTGACCGAACGGTCGTGAGCACGGATCGCCTCTACGATCTGCCAGCCGACTCGGTACATCGGGTGGAGGCTCGTGAGCGGGTCCTGGAAGATCATCCCGACGCGCGCGCCGCGCACGGCCCGCAGCTCCCGGTCGCTCATCGCGAGCAGGTCACGGCCTTCGAACAGCGCTCGACCACTGACGTGCGCGCCACGAGCGAACCCGAAGGCTGCCTGGGTCGAGACGCTCTTGCCGGATCCCGACTCGCCGACGATCCCGAGCGTGTGCCCCGACTCCACCGCGAACGACACCCCGCGAACGGCCTGGACCAGGCCGTCCGCGGTGTCGAAGCGGACCTGGAGATCGAGGACTTCGAGAAGAGCCACGATGCACTTGGCGGTCAGTCGCCGACGGGTGCAGGTCGGATCATCCCTATGCCGGCGTGCACGTTGACGGAGGTGAGCCGAGCTGCCACGACCCTACTCGTCCCGGGCTCCCCGCCCCCGGATCCCCGTCCGGCGTGCGCGGCTCGACATGCCGGTCCGCCCGTGCGGCGGGAATTCGCAAAGCGACCGTCGGTTCGCATCGGGCACAGATTGATGGTGGACGGGCGTCGCGTCAAGTCGCTCGCCGTCCGACCGAGCTCCGCTGGGCGACGTTTGCGGACCACCTTTGGCATGCCCGGGGCTCATCGCCTCGGGGCTCCAAGGGGTTCCTGGGGGGAGGCAAGGGCGTGGCGGAGGAACCGCAGCTCGTGGAGCAGGAGGTTGGCGGTGACGTCCGGGTCGAGGACCATGTGCGTGGCGGTCGGGAGCAGCAGGAGCTCGTGGTGCTTCCCGGCGGCGAGCAGCGCTGCGGACATGCGAAGGGGGTCGGCGACGACCACGTTGTCGTCGGCGGTGCCGTGGACCATGAGCAGCGGCCGCGTGAGGGCAGCTGCTTCGTGCACGGGTGAGCAACGCCTGTAGCTCTCGGGGCACTGCTTCGGGTGCCCGAGGTAGCGTTCCAGGCAGTGCGTGTCGGAGAGCAGCAGGTCCACGGGTGCGGCACCTGCGACCGCGGCGTGGAAGACGTCCGGACGGCGCAGCACGCAGGCGAGGGCGAGCAAACCCCCGTATGACCAACCGCGGATCGCCACGCGGTCGAGATCGAGGTCGCCGGAGGCCTCGGCGGCCCCTTGGAGCGCCGCGACCTGGTCGGCGATGACCGGGGACAGCATGTCGCCCAAGATCTCCCGCTCCCACGCCGGGCCTCTGCCCGGGGTCCCGGCGCCGTCGGCGATCACGACGGCGAAGCCGTGCTCGGCGAACCACTGGGCCTCGACGAAGTACCAGTGCCGGGCGCGCGTCACACGCTGCACCGCCGGGCCGGCGTACGGGTACATGAGCACCGGGAGCCGCATCGATCCGTCCTCGTGGGACCGAGGCATGACGAGCGCGGTGCGCAGCTCCCGGGGTCCGACCGAGAGCCATCGGATCACCGGTGCCACGAGCGGCGTCTCGTCCGTGCAGGTCACGGAGGTGCCGCCGAGCACCGGTCCGACGACGTGGGCTCGGTGGCCGTCCTCGGTGAAGGCCTGGACGACCGCCGTCTCGCCTGCCACGCTCGCACGATGCAGCCCGTGCCCCTCGGTGAGCCGCGTGGTCCGCCCCTCCGTGTAGCACCACACGTGGTGCTCGGTGGGTTCTGTCGACGCCACGAACCAGACGGACTCACCAGCGGTGCCGAGGACTTCGTGGACCTGCAGCCCGTCTGCGGTGACGGGCTCGCCGCCGACCACGAGACGCCGAGCGTTCCCGACGTCGGAGACGACGACCAGCCGGCCGGAATCCGTGCGGACGGGGGTCCCCGGGACGAGGGCGACCCAGCACGAGTCGGTCTCCTCCCACAGGAGCGTCGTCTCGCCGGTCCCCGGATCGACGGCGAGGGTCTGGACGGTTCGCTGGTCCCGGCTCTGCACGCTGATGAGGGGTCCGTGCCGGTCCCAGTCCGCGCTCGTCAGGTACTCGAACGCGTGGCGGTCCCAGAGGACCTCTCGCCGGCTGCCGTCGAGGCCGAGCACCCACAAGGAGACGTCGGCGTTCGCCGTCCCTGCGGCGGGGTAGAAGACCTGCGTCGGCGCGCTCCACGGAGCCGACGGCTCGGCGATCCACCAGCGCTCCACGGGGCTGTTGTCCACGCGAGCGACGAGGAGCGTCGAGCCGTCGGGCGCCCACCAGTGACCCCTCTGGCGCCCCATCTCCTCGGCGGCGACGTGCTCGGCCAGCCCGTAGGTGACGTCGGGGCGCTCGGGGGAGACGAGCAGCGTGTCCGTGCCGTCGGCGAGCTCGAGCACGCGCACGGCGCCGTCGCTCACATAGGCCACCCGCTTCCCCCGGGGGTCGATCCTTGGGTCGAAGGGTGCGCCGGCACAGGGAAGCTGTCGGACGTCGCCTCGGGTGGTTGCGATCCACAGGTTCGCTCCGAGACCGAACACCGCCGCGGACGCGTCCTGGTCCGCGGAGAACGAGACGATCCCCGTCGAGCGCTCTCGGACCCGCTCGCGCCGGACGCGTTCGGGCTCTGGAACGACGTCTTCGCCGCCGAGCGTCTCGGGGTCGGCCAGGAGCCGCTCGCCGCGCTCGTCGAGCACCCACAGGCAGCTCGTCCGGTCGAGACCCCCGCGAGCCCGGATGAACAGGACGCGCGAGCCGTCGGAGGCGATCGCGAACCCCCTCGGGACACCGAGGCTGTAGCGCTGCGAGCGGCCGAGCTGGAGCGGAAGTGCCTGCAGGGCGTCCGTCGCTGTGAAGCGTCGTGCACCGGGGTCTCGAGCGCTCATCGGAGCCATGCTAGAGAACGCGGCGTCCCCGACCCCGGGGGCACGCCGGCTCGTGGAGCTTGGCGGTGGGCCGCGGGGCACCTCGCTCGTCCGGGAAGTGTTCGCAATGTGCACGTATCGCCGATTGACGAACACACGAGCCGTCCCTACGATCGGGCGGGAGGGACGCATCGACCGGTTGCCCGGGCCGACGGAGAAGTGCCCGGGCCGACGGAGAAGTGCCCGGACCGACGGAGAAGTGCCCGGACCGACGGAGAAGTGCCCGGACCGACGGAGAAGTGCCCGGACCGAC
>JAJYXS010000114.1:0-3623 GCA_021801615.1 Actinomycetes bacterium | reverse complement strand
CGGGAGGGATGCAGCGACCGGGCGGGAGGGATGCAGCGACCCGTCGCCGGGGCCGACAGTGAAGGAGGACCATGTTCGACTACGAGACCCGGCGCAAGAGCCTGTTCGAGAGGATGGGCGAGCTGGGGGTCGACCTCGTGTTCCTCCCCCCCTCGGGAGACCTCGAGTACCTGACGGGTTTCAAGCGGCGGGCTCCGGCCTTCGGCAACATCGAGTACGCGCACAGCTGGGTGACCGGCTGCTTCCTCGCCCCCGGTCACGAGCCCACGTTCGTCCTCCCACGCATGGTGGTCGCCTTCGACACCCCAGACGGGCTCACGGGAGACGTGACGGTCGTGGCCGAGACCGACGACGGCAGGGAGATCTTCCGGCGGGTCACGAAGTCCTTCGGCAGCGTGGGCAAGCTGGCGATCGGGGCTCGCACGTGGGGAGACACCGTGACCGCCCTCCTCGGCATGTTGGGGTCGTGCGAGCTGGTGAGCGCGGATCGCTTGGTGAACCCGATGCGCCGCGTCAAGTCCCCCGAGGAGCTGGAGGCAATGACCAAGGCGTGCCGCATCGTGGACGAGACGCTCGCTGTCGTGAGCCCGTCCGTACGAGCGGGGACGACCGAGCTCGAGCTCGCCCGCGACGTGGACTTCCACATGCGCACGCTGGGCTCGCCGACGCCCTCGTTCGACACGGGCGTCTTCAGCATGGGTGCGGCGAGCGAACGCGACGCGACCGTGCGCCTCTCGGCCGGCGAGCTCGTGGCGGGCATGGGCGTCTCCTTCGATTTCGGCGCGGTCGTGGACGGTTACTGCTCGGACTTCGGGCGGACCGTCCACGTCGGCACCCCCTCGGCGGAGTACGAGCGGGTCTACGAGGTGGTGATGGCCGCGCAGGCCGCGGGCATCGCGGCCGTGCGCCCGGGCGTACCGGCGTCGAGAGTGCACGCCGAGACCCGGAGGGTCATCGTCGACGCCGGGCTCGGCGAGTGGTTCCGGCATCGCACGGGCCACTGCATCGGGCTCGACGTCCACGAGCGGCCGTTCATCTCCGAGGAGGACCACACGCCGCTCGAGGCAGGCATGACCTTCACCGTCGAGCCGTCGGTGTTCCGTCCGGGGCACTACGGGGTGCGCGTGGAAGACGTGGTGGTCTGCGAGCCATCGGGAGGTCGGAAGCTGAACGAGTATCCTGTCACGCTGGTCGCCAACGGCTGACGCGACGTCGAGCTCGCTGTCGGCCGCGCGCCAGGTCGGCACGTTCCAGAGCTGTCGAGAGCAAGGAGGCGGTACGGGCGATCATCGCCGTTCACCAGTGATGCCATCAAAGGTCCGGGCGCCAAGTGAGCCGAAGTCGATGGCGTCGTCGAGCCGCCAGGGTGCTCGGGGCAGGCGACGGGGGAGCGAAGCCGGCGCGACGCGGACGGGCCCGGCCACGAGTGCGTCTCGCGGCGTGTCGGGCGAGGGTGCCGCACGACGGGTGGAGTTCGTGCAGTCGCTCGAGCGTGGCTTCGCGGTGATCCGCGCCTTCGAGCCGGACCGCACGCACATGAGCGTCACCGACGTCGCGCAGGCAACCGGGCTCACCCGCGCGGTCGCGCGGCGGTTCCTCCTCACCTTGGTCGAGCTGGGCTACGTGCGCAACGAGGGGCGGTCCTTCTCGCTACGGCCGCGCATCTTGGAGCTCGGCTACGGCTACCTGTCGGGGCTGACCTTCCCGGAGATCGCCCGACCCTACATGGAGGAGCTCTCGGCCAAGGTGCAGGAGTCCGTCTCTGCGGCCGTCCTCGACGCCGATGACATCGTCTACGTCGCGAACGTCGTCCCGCGCCGGGTCATGACCATCAACGTGCCGATCGGCGGGAGGGACCCTGCCTACTGCACGTCGCTCGGACGGGTGCTGCTCGCCCAGCGAAGCGACGAGGAGATCGACGCCTACCTCGAGTCCGTCGTCCTCGAGCGTCGCACCGAGAGGACCGTCACCGACCCGGTGACGATGGGGAAGATCCTTCGTGACGTGCGGGAGCAGGGGTACGCGTTCCTCGATCAGGAGCTCGAGGACGGCCTTGGCGCCATCGCCGTCCCGGTCCACGACGCGGCGGGCGCGGTGGTCGCCGCGATGAACGTCAGCGCCTACTCGCTGCGGGCGAGCCCAACGGTCTTCGTAGAGGAGTTCCTCCCCGCGCTGCGTGAGGTCGTCGTGCAGATCGAAGAAGAGGTCCGGGTCTCGGTGCAGCTCAAGGCATCGGCGGGCTGAGGGTGCTGCGCAGGGCTCCTGGCGCCCCCGCGATGTCGTCGGTGGCCACTCCGGGGGGGGTTGCCAGCATGGCCAGTGGAGTCGGCAGGCACGGTGGCTGGGGCGCGAAGCCCGAACGTACGCCCGGGTCCTCGCCCGAGACGCGCCGTGCAACCTCTGCGACGACCGGTCCGCAGTAGCGGCCCTGGCACTTGCCCATCCCGGCTCGGGTGGTCCGTTTCAGCGCGCCGGCTCCGGCGCTCCAGGGTGCCACGGCCGCGAGCAGCTGGCCCATGGTGACCTCCTCGCAGCGGCACACGATCGTGCCGGGGTCCGCGAGCTGGTCCACGAGCTTCGGGCCGTCGAAGAGGCGCCACAGGGAGCGTTGGAAGCGCTCGTGGCGGGCGATCGTTCGGACGAGGTGCCGTTCACGCTCCTCGGTGCCCGAGGTGACGTGGCCGATGGAGCGTGCGGCATCGAGCCCGGCGAGCGCGCCCATCGCCTGGGCCACCTGTGCCCCGCCGATCCGCCCGCCGTCCCCAGCGCTCCACACCCCCTCGACCGACGTCCTGCCCCGAGGGTCGCGCACGATCGTGAGCGCGCCGCTCCTCGGGTCCAGGGACTGGTCGCACCCGAGCATCCTCGCGAGCTCGACAGAGGGGACGAACCCGTAGCCGAGGCACACGGTGTCCACCGAGAGCCGCCGCCGGGTCCCCTCGATCGGTCGCCCGCTCGCGTCGAGGCGCGCCACCTCTGCCCACTCGACGCGCGCTGTGCCACCCGCCGCCACGACCGAGGAGCGGGGGAGCAGGGGCACGCGAGCCAGCTCGCGCAGGTACCCGAGCCCTTGCAGGGAATGTCGTGGCGAGGATGCCGCAAGCCCGGCGAGGTGCAGCGCGGCCGCAGGCCGGAAGAGCGACGCGGTCTCGGTCACGGCCACCACGTCGACCCCGGCCGCGTGGAGCTCGGCGGCGACCTGGAGGTTGAGCGGCCCGTTCCCCGAGACGAGCACCCGGCGTCCGGGCGCGACCAGATAGGAGCGCAACAGCGTCTGAGCCGCGCCCGTGGTCATCACCCCCGGGAGCGTCCAGCCGGGGAACGGGACGCCGCGTTCGAAGGCGCCGGTCGCCAGCACGAGGCGCCGTGCCCCGAGCACGTAGCGACGAGCGGGTGAGACCGCGAAGAGCCGGGTAGGGCCGCTCGAGGCCCACACCCGGGTCTCGCGCAGCACGCGCACCGAGGACGCCGCCAGGCGCGCGAGGAGCTCGCGCCCGGTGCGGTACTGCGCGTCGAGCGCGGTCTCGTCGAGGTCGAAGCCGTTCGCCGGCTGCTTGAAGTACTGGCCGCCTACGCCGTGGCGGTTGTCGACGAGCGCGACGTCCGCGCCGGCTCCCGAGGCC
>JAJYXS010000188.1:13327-14554 GCA_021801615.1 Actinomycetes bacterium | reverse complement strand
GAACCGCGGTGACCATGCGATCGAGGTGGTAGTAGCCGTCGGGGACCTTCTGGTTCCTCATCGCACAGCCGACGGCGTCGCCGAAGAGGAACACCCGCACCTCGACGCCGTCGCGCTTGGAGAGCGCGCCGGCGAGGCGCAGGCCGTTGTAGGAGCGTTCGGTGCCGTAGGGCGGGTCGTTCAAGACGACGAGGACCTTCACCAGGGGGTTCCTTTGCTCGTGCTGGGACTGGTCGGTGACGCCAACGTGGGGACAAGGGCCTCGTGGGCGCGGGCGAGCAGCTCGACGGCCGCTTCGACGTCGGCCCGGGTGGTGCCGCGACCGAGCGAGAGCCGCAGCGCGCCGAGGGCGACCTCGGGGGCGACGCCCATGGCGAGGAGCGTCGCGTTCGGTGTGTGCTCGCCCGCGTGGCAGGCGGAGCCGGTGGACGCCGCCAGCTGGGCGATCCGGGCAAGGACGTCGGCGCCGAGGACGCCGGGGAACGACACCAGCAGCGTGCTCGGTAGGCAGGCGGCGCCGGTGTGGACGACCGTCCCGTGAGCCCGCGCGGCGGCGGGCGCGTCGACCGGCATGAGGGCGCCGGTCTCGTTCTGGGCGAGCATCACGGCGACGAGCGCCACGTCGTCACCGAGGGGACCGAGCGCGGCGTCGAGATCGAGACGGGCCGCCGTCCGAGCGCGTGCTCGCTCGAGCCGGAGCCGTGGCTGGTCTGTCGCGCCTCGACCGGCCTGCTGGTTCGGTGGCGACGGGGAGGCCGGCCTGGCGCCACTCGGGGAGGCCGTCCTCCAAACAGCGCGCCCGCAGCCCTCGGGCCCGCAGCGTTGCGACCGCCTCGGGCGCGAGCAGGCAGAGCGGCCCCCGGCAGTAGGCGACGACCTCGAGGCTAGGGTCGAGCTCGCCGAGGCGGGCCTCCAGGTGCTCCAAGGGCAGCGAGATCGCCCCGGGGATGTGGCCGGCCGCGTACTCCTCGACCGGGCGGACGTCGAGGACGACCACCTCGCCCGAGCGGGCGCGCTCGAGCAGCTCGGCACGGGTCACCCGCTCGGCGCTCTCGCTGCCAGCGCCGATGGCGCGAAGGATCTGGTCGACCTCCGCCAGGCGTGCCCTGCCAACGTCGCCGAGCGCGCTGACGAAGCGGCACACCTCCTCGCCTGCCGCGCGGTAGTAGACGCGGGTGCCCTCCCGGCGGGTCTCGACGAGGCGGGCCTGGCGCATCACCTGCAGGT
>JAJYXS010000188.1:0-13317 GCA_021801615.1 Actinomycetes bacterium | reverse complement strand
GCGTCGACGCTGCGTTCGGCCTGGCAGAGCAGGTCGAGCAGCTCGATGCGCTTGGGGTGCACGACCACCTTGCCGATGCGTGCCAGCTGCTCGTAGAGGTCGGCCCGTCCGTCGGCTTGGCTCCTATCTTCCACAGGTCTATGGATAACAGAGCATCGCCGCCAACGCAAGCCGCGCCGGCACGGAGACCAGCGCGCCACGTCACCGATGGAAGACACCTGTACCCAGGTGACGATGAGTCGATCGCCAGCCACGCTGCCGCTGCCGGGTCGGCCCCGGCCGCTTCGAGGTCCGGGCCCGCGTCGAGCGCTTCGCCGAGCCGGGTGTGCTGCTGCTGGCCGAGGGTCCGAGCCACGGGCACCAGCTCGCGGAGGATCTCGGAGCGCTGCTCGACGAGGGCCGGGTCGAGGCGCCCGGTTCCTCACCCTGGCCGAGGACCGCCGCACGCCCACCGTTGACAGCCGGGTTCACGATCACCCGGCCGGGCCTGCTCAACCCTCACTCAGGCCCCGAGCGGCGAGCCAATGTGGGAGCAGGCGCACGAGGGCGTGGTGCCCGGCGCGGGGTTCGTCGCCCTCCGGGCGAGGCCAAGCCCGCGAGTGACGAAAGCTCCATCCGACCCATCCGACCCATCCGACCAGCGCCTCGAGATCTCGAGCCGTTGACAGCCGTAGGAGGTCCCTTCCGCCTGACGTTGCTGCGGCCGACCTGCGCGAAGGCAGCGGTCGGGCCGACGAGCTCGCCGAAGCGGCGCGCTGTCTCCGGGACGATTGGACGCTCCCGGCCACTGCGAGTACTATCAACGCAGCATCAACGGACAGTCAACGTGCTCCCAATGGGGAGGGAGCGCGCCGGTCGAGCACGACCACTGGGGATGGCAATGGGGATGGTCGAGGCACCTTGGAAGGGTGGGCCGCGAGGCGTGCCCGCCGCCGGACCCGCGCTGCGGGCGACGCTCGCGGTGGCGCTCGTGGGGCTCGTCCTGTCGGTCGTGGCAGGACCTGCCTTGGGCGCCGTTCGTGAGCCGAGGGGCCGTGACCGACCGCCCGCGGCGATGCCCGAGCCGCTGCCCCCACCTGCCACCGAGAACCCTTCCTGGTCCGGCGAGCTCGCGTGGGCGTCGAAGAACGGCGTCGACGCCTTCGACGACGTGACCGGCGCGTGGGTCCAGCCGAGCGTGGTCGCCTCCAGCAGCACCCAGTACGCCGACACGTGGGTCGGCGTGGACGGCTACGACGGCAAGCTGCTGCAGACCGGGACCACCGCGTGGACCCACGACGGCACGGTGTCCTACGAGCCGTGGTTCGTCGCCTGGACCGGCACCCCCTCGGGGATGACCGTCATCGACGAGCCGCTGTCCCCGGGGGACCACATGCAGGTGGTGATCGGACGGAGCTCCTCGGGGAGCTGGAGCGTGGAGCTCGACGACCTGACGGCCGGATGGAAGTGGTCCACGACCCTTGCCTACCCGGCCGACGGGTCGACCGCGGAGTGGATCGAGGAGGCTCCCGGCACATGGTCGACAGGGTCGCACTACCAGACGCTCGCCGACTACGGGTCGGCCACGTTCACGACAGTGCGGGCGGACGGGACCGTGCCGGCGACAGTCACAACGTTCGACATCGCACAGAACGGCGCGGTCATCTCGTACCCGTCGACATACGATCCCGCGCAGGGCTCCTTCACCGTCCAGTACGGCCAGCCGGTGCCGGCCGTGCGCAGGATGAGCCCGACGTCCGGACCCTCGACGGGAGGCTCCGCGGTCGTGCTCTCGGGCGCGGACCTGGGATCGTCGCCGGTCGTGCGCTTCGGGGGGGTGGAGGCCACGGTCATACGCAGCACGACAACCTCGGTCGTCGTCCGCACGCCCCTGCACCTGCCCGGCGAGGTGCCCGTGACCGTGCTCGCCGGCTCGAGGCGGGGTGCCAAGACCGCGCTCGAGGCCCCCGCGCGCTTCGAGTACCGGTCGGCACCCGGCTACACGGTCGTGGAGGCGTCGGGAGCCGTGGATGGCTTCGGGTCCGAGCGTGGCGCGAAGGCGCGCCAGGTCCGCGCCGGCAGGGTCGTCGCCGTCGCGAAGGACCCTGCGACCGGCGGGCTCTGGGAGGTCACCTCCCTCGGGGGCGTCTACGACGTCGATGCCCCGGACCTCGGCACACTCACCGCGCTGGTCGAACGGCTCTCGATCGGCCCGGTCTCCGGGATCGCCGCCACCCCGACAGGAGAGGGGTACTGGCTCGTGACCGCCAAGGGAGCCGTCTACGAGTTCGGGGCGGCGGCGTCGCTCGGCACACTGCGTCGCGCACGCCTCGCGTCGCCGATCGCGGGGATCGCGCCGACCCTGACAGGGCACGGCTACTGGCTCGTGAGCGCGAAGGGAGCCGTCTGGGGCTTCGGCGCGGCCCGCGCGTACGGCTCGGCCGCGCGCCTGCACCTCGACGCGCCGGTCGTGGGCATCGCCGCGTCCACAACAGGCCACGGCTACTGGCTCCTGACCGCCCGCGGGAAGGTGCTGGCGTTCGGCGCCGCGCACCCCTGGGGTTCCGTCGGCGCGGCGGACCGGACCTCGCCTGCGGTCGGCATCGTGTCGAGCTGACCGGTCCAGTGCATCCGTGCGCGCGAAGGAGCCGACGGGCCGGCTCGCGAGGCGCTGGACCGGGGCGGATGATGTCCCTTGACGTCGCCTGTGGACGTGTGCTCCTCTGTGGCCCCGCCCGCCGACGACGTCCCGTGAGTCGACGGTGGACGTGCGCTGCACCGTGGCACTGCCCTCTTGGGGCCCCTCGACGCGTCGCGGGGGTGTGGTTTGGTCAGAAGTTGAGCGCACGTAGCGGCAACCGTGGCGGGCGCGGGTGAGAATAGGTGGCGTAGCGGTGGCGGGCGCCACCGGGGTGGAGGAGATGATGAGCGCTCAGACGGGAAAGGACTCAGAGATGTTGGCTGCGCTCGAGGCGTCGAGGCGCCTCGAGCGCTCGAGGAGGGCGGCGCTGAACCGGCTGCTCGCAGAGCAGCGGCGCCACGCGGCAGCGAAGGCCGCGCTGCGGCTGGCGGAGGCCCGACTCGACGACGGCTCCCAGACGGCACAGTCGACGCAGACAGGTGCTCGGACATGAGCGACGACCTCGCGGACTACCTGGACTCGATCGACGCGCACCTGGTCGACTACCTGGACCAGGACCGGAACATCTCGTCGGCCGCGGTGCGCCACGTCCGGTGCTACGCGATCGCGCTCGTCGAAGGGCTCGTCGTGCCCGAGCACGTCCACGAGGACTGGCCGGACTTCTTCCCGCTCGTGTTCGCGTTCGTCCTCGCCTATGGCTCGAGCCGCCTCGGTCACCTCGCCCGGCGCGCGGCGATCTTCGAGGGTGCAGGCGACGACCCGTTGACCGACGACGACCGCGTGTTCCTCGCCACGTTGATCGCCGAGCTCGGCGAGCTGCTCTCCCAGAGAGGCGAGCCGTAGCGGGAGCGGGGATCCGTCGCGGGACCGGGGATCGGGGCCGCTCGCAGTAGCCTTTGGCATCGTGGGCGCCGAAGAGCGCGTGGTGCACGCCGCGTCGCGGGCGGTGACAGCCGAGTACCCGCGACGGCGGGCGGCGCTGTCGGCGTTGCCGATCCTCGGCGCCTCGATGCTCCTCGCAGCCGGGCTGTGCTACCTCATCGAGGTGCAGGCGCCGGGGAGACCCGTCCTGCTCGTGCTCGTGGCCGTGGTCGTCGTCGGGCTCGGCGCGCTGGCCGATGCCGCGGTCGTCACCGGCCGCCAGGCGGCCGATCGCCGGCTCCGCGCGGAGCTCCGCGAGGCCTCCAGCACGATCCAGTCGATCGAGGCGCTTGGTGACCCGCGCCTGGTGTCCGAGGAGGTGGACGGGCTCCTCGCCACCGTGCTCGACCGCACGATGGGTGCGGTCGGCGCGGACCTCGTCGCGCTGCTGCTCGCGGACCAGGACGCTTCGGAGCTGCGGGTGCGGGCCTGCGCCGGCGAGACGCACCTCGCCCCCATCGGCGCCACGGCGCCGCTCGGCGAGGGTGCGCTCGGCATGGCGGTGTCGCAGGCCGGCCCGCTCGTCGTCTTGGACGTCGCAGCACGCGACGCGCCGGCGCTTCCCGAGTGGCAGCGGGGCGTCTCGTCGCTCGCGGTGACGCCGCTCGTCCACGGTGCGACGCGCGGGGTCCTGGAGGCCGCGTCGCTCAGGGGACGGAGGTTCGGGGCGGCGGACCTGGGGCTCCTCCAGGTGGCCGCCGACCACCTGGCAGCGCTCGTCGAGCGGGAACGCCTCGTCGGGGTCGCCACGCGCGGCCGGCTCGGGGCCAGGCACGCGAACCTGCACCTGCGGGTCCTCGCCCGTGCCGGGACCGTGCTCGGCAAGGCGCTCGAGGACTACGGCTCCGCGCTCGACGCGCTCGCGGACGTGGTCGTCCCCGACTTCGCCGACTGGTTCGGCATCGACGTGATGGAGGACGCAGGCTCAGGAAGGGTGCGCCGAGTCGTGACCCGCTCGCGACCCGAGACCCTGGGCCACGAGCTCCCGAGGCCCGGCCACCCGCACCCGAAGGGGGAGGAGCTCGCCTTGGAGGCGATGACCCGGCGCCGGGCGCAGGTGCTGGTGCCGACGGCGCGCTTCGGCGCCGGGGCGACGCTCGATGCCGTGGTCCACACTCCGCAGACCTTGGGGGAGTGCCCCGGGGTGACCTCGATGCTCGTCGTCCCGCTCGAGGTGCGCGGCGCCCCCATCTCGTGCCTCACCTTCGTGACCGGCCCGGGTCGGCGCGGCTACCGTCCCTCGGACCTCGAGATGGCGACGGAGCTCGCGGAGCGGGCCGCGGTGGCGATCGAGCGGGTCCTGACGTGGCGGAGGGCCCAGCGCGCCGAGAGGACCGCACGCCGCTACGCCGGGCGCCTGCGTCGTCTCGTCGACGCCGCGCTCGTCGTGAACGCGCGGCGAAGCGAGCCCGAGGTGCTCCAGCTCCTCGTCGAGCACGCCCAGCGCGCGTTGGGGGCCGACGTGGCGGTCGTGAGCGGGCTCCCGGGGGGTGGGCCGCTCGTGGAGCGCGCCTGGCCTTCGGACCGGGCGGCGCACCTTGCCGACGACCTGGACGACGACCTGAGCGGCGTGCTGCTCGGCGCGTGCGACCTCGTCGTGCGGAGCGGCGGGACCGTCCGCAGTCCCGGCTCCCGGGGGGACGGCGGCCCGCGTGACGCCTCTGGGGCCGGCGGGGCTGCCGCAGGCCACGCTGCGGTGCCCGAGCAGCGCGGGTGGATCGCCGCTCCGCTCACGGACGCAACGGACGGGGTCCGCCGCGTCGTCGTGGTGGCAGGCCGGCGCGGCACCCGGTACTCGGCCGAGGACGAGTCGGTGCTCACCCTCCTCGCGCAGATGGCCTCGGTCGCGCTGCGCAACGTGACCTTGTACGCAGGCATCCTCCGAGAGGAGCAGCGGCTCCAGGCGCTCGTGGACGCCGCGCCGCTCGCGATCGCCGAGCTCGACCCCACGGGGGAGGCCCGGTGGTGGAACCAGGCGGCGACCGAGCTGTTCGGGTGGCACGATGGTTCGACGCCGCGCCGGATCCCCGTCCAGGGCGGCTCCGAGCTCGTGCTCGCAGGGGTCCTCGAGTCCGCCTCGAGAGGAAAGCCGGTGAGCGGGGTCGCGATGCCCGTCGTCGGCGCGGACGGGACGCCCCTCGAGCTGTCGATCTCCTCGTCGCCCCTCGGCTCGCCGGACGCGGCTGGCGGGCTCCTCGTGGTCGCAGAGGACGTGACCGAGCGCCAGCGGATCTTCGAGGAGTTCCACCGGGCCGAGCGGCTGAACGCGATGTCCCGCATGGCAGGCGCGCTCGCGCACGACTTCAACAATCTGCTCACCGTCATCCTTGGCTGCAGCGACGTGCTCGTGCGCCGGTTGGGCGAGGACGAGGAGCTCGGCCCCGACGTGGCCGCGATCCAGCGGGCCGGGACGCGCGCGGCGTCCCTCACCGGCCAGCTGCTGCGGATCGGCGGCCAGCAGCACGCGGTCGAGCCGGAGCTCGTCGCGATCGACGAGGCGATCGCCGGCATGCAGCCGATGCTCGCGGGGGTGCTCGGCAAGGACGTGCGCCTCGAGATCACGGCCGGAGCCGGCCAGGCCGGGGTGCTCATCGACCGCAGCGAGCTCGAGCGGTTCGTGCTCAACCTCGCCATCAACGCGCGCGACGCGATGCCCTCCGGCGGCACCTTCACGGTGCAGACGCGCGCGGGGCTGCGCGGCCCGGGCGGCGCAGAGCTCGTCGAGCTCTCCTTCGTCGACACCGGGACGGGCATGGACGAGGACACGGCGGCTCACTGCTTCGAGCCGTTCTTCACGACGAAGGGCCGGGCGCGCGGCACGGGCCTCGGGCTCGCAGCCGTGCACGCGATGGTCACCCAGGCCGGGGGCGACGTGCGGCTGGAGACCTCGCCGGGGGAAGGGACGAGGTTCACGATCACGCTGCCCGTTGCCGAAGCCGAGGCGGCCTCCCCCCTCGAGCCCGAGCTCGCAGGGGGCGCCGGAGCGCCGCCTCGGCGTGTGGGCACGGGGAGGGCGGAGACGCTCCTCGTCGTGGACGACGAGCCCGACGTGCTCAGGCTCGAGATGCGCGAGCTGCGGTCGGCCGGCTACGACGTGCTTGGGGCCACCGACGCGAGCGAGGCGTTGCAGCTGCTCGCCTCGCACGCCGGCACGATCGACCTCGTCGTGACCGACGTGGTCATGCCCGGCATGAACGGCATCGAGCTGGCCGCGGCGATCCGCCGGCGCCACCGGGAGGTGGCGATCCTCTTCGTCTCGGGCCACCTGGACGAGAACGCCGCCGCGCAGGGATCCCTGCCCGAGCAGGCGGACCTCCTCATGAAGCCGTTCGGCCCCGAGGAGCTGACGCGCCGGGTGGGCGAGTCCCTCGACGCCGCGCGCCGCGCGGGCCTCCTTCAGGGCTCGAAGCGGTAGCCGACGCCGCGGATGGTCCGGATCCAGCTGTCGCGCACCTGTGTGATGCGCAGCTTCTGGCGGATGCGCCGGATGTGCTCGGTGACCGTGCCGTCGTCCTGCCAGGCCGACGACGACCCCCAGACGTGGTCGAGCAGCTGCTCACGGCTGAAGACCTGCCTCGGTGAGGAGGCGAGGAAGGCGAGCAGGTCGAACTCCTTCATCGTCGTCTCAACGAGCTCGCCTCGGAGCCGCACCTCGCGCGAGGTGGTGTCGATCGTCAGGTCGCCGAACTCGAGGACCGCTGGCGCCCTGTGGTTGCGAGTGGAGCGGCGCAGCACCGAGGCGATGCGCGCCGCGAGCTCTGGGCCCGAGAACGGCTTCACGACGTAGTCGTCGGCGCCGAGGCGAAGGCCGAGCACTCGGTCGGACTCGTTCATCTTCGCGGAGAGGATGATCACCGGTACGTCGCTCGTGCGGCGGATCTCGGTCAGCACCTCGAACCCGTCCTCGCCCGACAGCATGAGGTCCAAGAGGATCAGCTCGGGCGCGCGGCCGGCGAGCGCCTCCTTCACCTGGGCGCCGCTCTCGGCCTCCGACGTCGCGTAGCCCTCCTCCTCGAGCATGCGGACGATGACGCGGCGCACGTCCGGATCATCGTCCACCACGAGCAGGCGGCCCACGGGCGCCGCGCGCCCCTGTTGCTGCTCCATCGCTGCGACAGTCATCCCCATTCCGACCTACCCCTTCCCCTTCGCAAACGTCCCACGAGCAAGCGTAGCTCAAAAGTTGATCCTGTGTTGAGAAGAAGTAGGTAAAGGTGTGCTCTCGCACGGGGCCCGCCGGGGTCTTCGCACACGACCTGCGGACGCACCGGCGGTCGCGCGCCTCGCGTGGGTCGCGCGCCCCGTGCGAATTGCGCGAATTGCGCGCCCCGCAGGCCCCGCGCGCCTCGCGTGGGTGGCGCGCCCCGCAGGTCCCGCGCGCCCCGCACGAGTCGCGCGCCCCGCACGTCATGGGCGGTACAGCGAGTGCGGACGTTGGAAGTGCACCGTACGGTAGTACTCGATCAGGCGGGCGACGAGCCGCTCGGGCTCTTCGTCGAAGAGCACCTTCGCCCCCGTGTCCTTGGCCAGCCGCTCGACCAGCTCGCCGATCATGTCTGCGACGCCGTCGGTGCCGGTGAGCACGCCGATGAGCCGCCCCTCGTCGTAGGCGATGGCGAACTCTCCCAAGGTTCCCGAGTGGCCCCCGATCACGACGACGATGTCCGACGAGCGGATGTTCACCACCTCGCGTCCCATGAGGCCCGACCCGGTGTAGACGAGCGCGTCGTACCCCTCGATCGGCGACTCGTACCGCTCCACGTGCTCCTGTTCGGAGAGCGCCGGTGAGATCCCGATCACCAGGCCGCCGTGCGCTGCGGCACCTCGCACGGCCTCCTGGGGGATCCCCGGGCACGCCCCGGTGACGAGCGTGCAGCCGGACTCCGCGATCGCCCGTCCCACCGCACGCGCTCGGGCGGCGACCCCCGGATCGATGGGGCCGCTCGCCGAGCCCATCACGCCGACGGCGAGCGGCCGGGCGCGCGCCGGTTCTGAGGTCCCGTCACCCGACGCGCTCTTGGGGGACGCCTCGGCGGAGCGCATGTCTCGAATGGTACGGCGCCCGCCGCCGGCCACGAGGATCGAAGGACCCGAGGAGCCCCAGGACCCCGAGGACACTGGACCCCCAGGACCCCGAGGACACTGGACCCCCAGGACCCCCAGGACCTCAGGAGCCTGGACCCCCAGGCCCCCCCGGATCCCCAGGAGCCTGGAGCCCCTTGGCGGGAACACCCCGGGAGGACGGGGACACCCCGGGAGCGGGAATACCCCGGGAGGTATGGTCGTTGTCTGGGTCGGAACGTACGAGGGGACGGTGGCGCACGGGCGGCACCGCAGACCCGCCGAACAGGAGGCGTCATGGCGACGGTCGCGTTGCACAACGGCAATTTCGACGAGACGGTGACCTCGAACGAGACGGTGCTCGTCGACTTCTGGGCCAGCTGGTGCGGGCCGTGCAGGATGTTCGCGCCCATCTTCGAGGCGGCCTCCGAAGCCCATCCCGACGTGGTGTTCGGGAAGGTGGACACCGAGGCCCAACAGGAGCTCGCAGCCCGGTTCGGCATCATGTCGATCCCGACGCTGATGGCCTTCCGTGACAACGTGCTCCTCTACGCCCAGCCCGGCGCGCTCCCTGGAGCCGCCCTCGAAGAGCTGATCACGAAGGTCCAGGAGCTCGACATGGACGAGGTCCGCCGCCAGATCGACGCGCGGGCCCACGCCGCCTCTTGAGGCGGGCAGGATCGGGCCAGAATCGAAGCGGGCCGGGATCGAGCCCGAGCCGAAGACCCGGGCCGGGAGCACCCTGAACCGAAGACGCGGCCGGGATCGAGCCCGAGCCGAGGACGCGCAAGCACGGGGAGGACCGAATGGACGCGATCGAACGGACCATCGACCGGCCGCTCGACGAGGCCGAGAAGGCGGTGCGCGAGGCACTCTTGGAGGAGGGCTTCGGGATCCTCACCGAGATCGACGTCGCCGCCACCTTGGAGGCCAAGCTGGGCGTGCATCGGGCGCCGTTGAAGATCCTGGGTGCCTGCAACCCTGAGCTCGCGCATCGGGCGCTCGACATGGACCCTGCGCTCGCGCTCGTCCTTCCCTGCAACGTCGTCCTGGAGGCGCTCGCCGACAGGCGGACGCGTGTCGCGATCGTCGACCCGCGTGCGCTCCTTGCCGCCGGGAAGAGCCCCGCAGGGAGCGGCCCCACAGGGGCAGGGAGTGGCCCCCCAGGGGAAAGCGGCGACCTGGAAGCGCTGGGCGCTCGCGCCGCCTCGTCGCTCGAGCGCGCGCTCAGCCGCATCGCGGGATGAGGCCGCCGCTCGCGGAGAGCGGCGGGGAGCTGCCTCGCGCGACGTCGGTCCTGGCCGTCTGCGCTCACCCCGATGACGAGAGCTTCGGCTTGGGAGCGCTGCTCGACAGCTTCGTCGAGCGCGGCGCGAAGGTCTCCGTGCTCTGCTTCACGAGAGGCGAGGCGTCGACGCTCGGCCCCGTGGGAGCAGAGCTCGGGGAGCTGCGCCGCGCAGAGCTCGCTGCTGCGGCGCGCGAGCTCGGCATCGGACGGGTCGAGCTGCTCGACCATCCTGACGGCTCGTTGAGCTGCGAGCCGCTCGAGCGGCTGGCCGGAGAAGTGGCCGCCGCGGCCCGGGAGGTGGACGCGGACCTTCTGGTCGTCTTCGACGAGGGCGGCATCTCGGGCCATCCCGACCACTGCAGGGCCACCGAGGCGGCGCTGTCCGGCGCGCCGGGGCTGGCGACCTTGGCGTGGACCATCCCCCGTTCGGTCGCCGGCGCGTTGAACAGCCAGTTCGGCACCGCCTTCGTCGGACGCGACGAGCAGGAGATCGACGCCGTCCTGAGGGTCGACCGCACCCGCCAGTGCCGCGCGATCGCCCGCCATGTCAGCCAGTGCGACAACAACGCGGTGCTGGAGAGTCGGCTCGGGTTGCTCGGCGACACCGAGCACGTGCGTTGGCTGCGGCCGCCGGGATCCGAGCCGTCCTGACCTGCCAGGCAGACCAACGCGAACCGGAGCGCCCTGTGGAGCGTCCTTTCACGCCAAGCGCATGAACATGCGCTGGAGCTCCTCGAGCGGGTACCCCTGCTCGGCGGCTTCCTCGGGATGCTCGACGCAGTAGGTGAGGCCGGCTGCCAGGATCTTGAACCCGACCTGCTCGAGCGCCTTGGTCGCGGCCGACAGCTGGGTCACGATGTCCCTGCACTCGCAGCCTTCAGCGAGCATCCGATCGACCGCCGCCAGTTGACCCGTCGCACGGTGCAGACGCCGGCGGGCGTCGTTCACGACGTCATCGGGGAGCTCCATGGCAGCCTCCTCTCCGTGGCTCGCCCTCACTCCGCGGCCTGCCCTGTCTTCGTGGCTCGCCCTCACTCCGTGGCCTGCCCTGTCTTCGTGGCTCGCCCTCACTCCGTGGCCTGCCCTGTCTTCGTGGCTCGCCCTCACTCCGTGGTCCGCCGCCGCTGCGCGCCGGCCTCGGCCGCCGCCGATCGCGGCTCGACGTCCCACAGAGCATGATACCCTACCCCGTATGTGCAGAGCCGTGACGTGCCGACGATGCGGGCGCCCGACGTGGCGGGGGTGCGGAGCCCACGTGGAGCAGGTGCTGGGTCACGTGCCCAGGAAGGACCGGTGCCGCTGCGCGGAGGACGCCCGGGCCCCTGGCCCCGGCTGGCTGCGACGGCTGGTCGGCAAGGGCGCGTCGGAGGCCGGGGCCCGCTGACGCTCCTGGCGGTCCCGCCAGTTCCCGACGGCGGCGAGACGTCGTCGTTGCTGGGCGGCGGCGCCGGCATCGAGCCGCTCGTCACGAGCCTCCAGGTGGGCGGCGACGCGCTCGCGATGGGCGACAGGGTTCGCGTCGTCGTACTTGAACTTGGCCTCCACCCTGAGCACGTGCAGACGGACTGCGCGGATCCCCGCGAGCATCGGTCCGTACGGGGGCTCGTCCGGCACGACGGGAGCGTGCCGACCCTCGGGTTGGAGCTCGTCGAGCTGGGCGGCGAGGATCTCGGCCTTGGCCTGCGGGTCGTCGACGATCGTGGGCCTGCAGACGAACTGCACGGCGGTGTAGTAGCTGGTCGGCACGCCGTCTTCGCCGGGTCCGCCCGCCTTCGCCCGCCAGTACGTCGGGATGTAGGCGTAGTCCCCGTGCACGGACAGCCGCACCTCCCTGGCCGCCTCGAGGTGCGGCCAGACCGGGTTCAAACGGGCAAGGTGGACGAGCAGCTCGTCGCCTGAGAGCGCGAAGTGAAGGGGGAGCACGAGCGGCGCGTGGGCCGGGTCGAGGTTGTTGACCGCGAGGACCCCGAAGCGCTCGCTGGAGGCGAGCCACTCCCGCCATTCTGCGTCGTCGAGCGCAGCGTCCCAGGGGTGGATGAGCATGCCTGCCCCTCCTTCTGCTTGCCCCTCCTTCGTCTCGGTCATCTTCTCCGGTGATCTCGTTCGTCTTCGTCGGTCATCTTCGTCGGTCGCACCGATCGCACCGGTCGCATCTTGGTCGGTCGCACCGGTCGCGCGCCGATCGAGCCGATCACGCCGGCCGCATGCCGATCCAGGATCACCACAGGTGCTCGGCAGCCGCTCCGAGCACCCCGGCGAGGGTCTCGCACGCCTCTCGGACCTCTGCGAGCGGGACGCCGTGGCGGCGCGCGGCCCACTCGGCACCTCCCCGCAGCTCCGAGTGCAGGCGTGCCGTCGCGACCACTCCGGCGGCAAGCGCACCTGGCCGGACGGTCGCCAGGCGGCGATGCCCCTGCACCCGCCAGTA
The DNA here is from genome assembly GCA_021801615.1 of Actinomycetes bacterium. Classification (GTDB taxonomy): domain Bacteria; phylum Actinomycetota; class Acidimicrobiia; order Acidimicrobiales; family RAAP-2; genus JAJYVT01. The sequence goes on along the minus strand of JAJYXS010000188.1, from coordinate 999 downwards.
CAGCGCGAGGCTCCGGAGCACAAGCGGGAGGCCGTCGGCGATCGTGCGCTGCCACACGAGCGTCTCGACGGGGCCGAGGCCCCGAGGGCGCGGCGCCTCCGACGCGGGGATCGGTCCGAACGGGAGCCGACCGCGCGACGGCGTGGGGATCGAGCGGCCTCCAGCCGGCGGCCGGCCGGGGAGGACCTCGATGACCGACGGGTCCTTGCCGGCCAGGCGCCAGCGCAACGCGAAGCGCGCGAACCCCCTGCTCGTGTGGACCGTCCCGGCCGTCGAGAGCACGTCGGCACCGTCCTCGCCACCCTCGAGGAGGACGGAGAGGCTGCCCTGGAGCAGCGCAGTGGAGGTGAGCCCCACCGCGTGCAACGGGCCCGCCGGGCCGTAGCAGCGGTAGAGCGCGTCGAGCGGGGAGCGGGGCGCGACCGACCCGTACCGCTCCGAGCTGCCCACCGCGTCCCAGAAGTCTCTGGCGACGTCGCGCCAGATCTTGTCGATCCGCTTGTCGCGCGGCGTGCGCCCAGTTGGTCGGTCGACGCCGGTCTGCGACCGGTCTGGGTGCCCATCCTCGACGCGCGGCTGCCGCGTGCGCCCGGGGGAGGCCGCGTCCGCGGCGCCGCTCCCGGTCGCGGCGGCTTCGGCGGGGGCTTCCCGGGCCGCGTCCGCGGCGCCTGGCTCGGGCCGGGCAGCCGCAGGCGCCTTGCGCGCGGGGGGCGAGATGACCATCCTCGGCAGGCACGCCCGGCAGCCCAGCCGGTCCCGGCCTGCGACGAGGGGCTCGTCGGCGCTGCAGTGGGGGCACCGGCAGCCGAGGAAGCAGGAGAAGGGGAGCAGCCAGTCCAGGCGGAGCCCGAAGGTGCGCGCACCGCGCCGGACGGTCGCGGGGACGTGGAGCGCGGGGACGTCGACGAGGTGGAGGCGGAAGGGGAGCACCTCGCGGCTGCCGGCGAACTTGTCCTCGGTCTCCTCCCGGCGCCTCGCCCACTCGGCCCGCGTCGCCTC
>JAJYXS010000136.1 GCA_021801615.1 Actinomycetes bacterium | reverse complement strand
CTGTTCGTCCCAGACCGAAAGGGGACCTATCGGCACACCACTTGCATCTGCTATGCCATACGAGTACCAACCGTCAGTTCCAAGCGGTCGGGTCTCCACTGATCCCAGGGTGGCCCACAGCGCCACGAGCTCGAGGTCCTGGGTCGCAACCAGCCACGACCACGCCTCGAGCCAACCGACCGGGCGTGGCTCTGTGCGCTGAGCCAACTCGTGGCGAAGGACCGCCGATCGGCGCTCGTCTTCCGACCCGAGACCCTCCTTCGCTGGCAGCGACGCCTGGTCACCCGGAACTCGACGTACCCTTGCCGCCGGCCTGGGCACCGCCCATCGGAGAGGAGCCCGTGACGCTGATCGTGGCGATGCCGACCGACAATCCTGCGTGGGGGTCCCAGCGGATCCGAGGCCAGCTGCTCAGCCACGGACACCGGGTAACAGCGAGCGCGATCGCTTGGGTGCTGAAGGCCCACGGCATCGAGCCCGCACCACGGCGCAGCTCTGCCAGCAGGCGCCAGTTTCTCTGCCAGCAGGCAGCGGGCATCGTGGCCTGCGACTTTCTCGGTCGACACGATCTCGCTGCGCCGCCTCTACGTGCTCTTGTTCATCCATCACGGGTCGCGCCATGTCTTCCTCGCCGGCATCACGACCAACCCCACCAGGGAATGGGTTGCCCAGGTGGTCCGCAACGTGACCGCAGAGCTTCGTGGCGCCGCCATCCCCGCCAAGTACTTGCTCTATGACCGCGACGACACGTTCGCTCAGGGCTTCGACGCGATGTGGGAGAGCGAGGGTGCGAGCATCGTGCGCAGCCCCGTCCGGGCACCCAACGAGAACGCGGCCGGCGAACGCTGGGTACGCATCGTGCGATCGGAGTGCACCGACCGCTTCCCCATCGTGAACGAGCGGTACCTCGGTCGAGTGCTCGTCCACGATGTCCGCCACTATGACGGGTATCGCCCACACCGGGGCCGTGCGATGCAAGCGCCGTACTGTCGCAGCAATGCGACGTCATCGGCGCCAGCGAGGATCACACGCATCGGCCGCCACGAGGTTCGCGGCCGGCCGGTCAACGAGTTTCACGCCGCATGAGCTGCTCGGACGGGCTTTCGGACCGCACGGGGCACAGGCGATCGAGACGCAGTGGCACACTCCTGGGGCGGATCCGTCCCAGGCGTCTGCCACCTGCTTCCTCGGCGCCTCGTCAGCACCCCGTCGTCTGGGTCAGAAGCGCGCCGAGCCACATCGGCGGGAACTTCGTCCACTCGAACGAAGCGTGGTCGGCCCGGGAGTGCCCTACCGTGCGGCGCGCGAGAACGTCGAGTTCACGTACTTGGACGCGGGGACGAGCGTCTTGTAGTCCAAGTTCCCGGCTTGGAGGAACACCCTCTGCATGTTCTGGAGGGTCGCCGTGGGGGGCGCCAGGTCCGGGCTGAACACGTTGCGGGGCTCGGCTTCGAGCAGGCTCAGCTTCTCGCCCGTCGCTTTGGCCACGATCTCGAGGTTCGACTTCGAATTGGCCGCCGATCCCTGGAGCAGCTTGGCCGCCTTGACGAGCGCGGTGAAGAACGGCTGAGCAACTGGAGAGTGCGCGAAGGTGCCACCGTAGATGACCCCGGTGACCGCGACGCCGACCGGAGCGCCTGCCAGCAGGTCCCCGTCGCCCGAGGCGATCACTGTCCCGAGGAACGGAGTCGACTCGTACGCCGCGGCGACGGCACCGGACTTCAGGGCGCTCCCCATGTCCCCGAATGTGAGGTTCACCAGCGTCACCTGCCGCAACGTCACGTGGTAGGGGGCGAGCGCTTCGGCCACCAGGTACGCGCCTGCCGAGCCGGCACCTCCGTCCACCGCGATCTTCATCCCCTTCAGGTCGCCGGCGTTCTTCACCTTGCCCGAAGATTTGAGGGACTTGGCCACGACGAGGCCGTTCGCTGGAGTACCAGGGGCCTCCTCCGCCATCGAGCCGACTACCTGGAAGTTCAGCCCCTGGTGGATCGAGTTGAACATCCCGGCCGAGAAGCCGCCCAGCACCACCTGGACCTTGTTCGTGGCAGCCAGCACGTTCGCGTCCTCGCCGGAGGGGACGACGGTGAGATGCACGTTGATGCCGGCCCTGGTGAAGAAGCCGTCGTGCATGGCGATGAACAGCGGCTCGAACAGAGGTAGGGGCACGTAGGCCACCGTCACTGTCGTCGGCTTCTTGCGGCTGGGCGCAGCGCTGCTCGTCGCGCTGAACGCGGTCAAGAGCAGCAGAGCGCTGACGAGCGCGAGCACAGCAGAGAAGCGCATCCGCCGGTTCGGGTTCATGATCACTCCTTTTGGTGGGCGTGGCCTTCGTTCAGTCGCTGGGCGTTGGCCTTCAGGGTCGCCCCACCATAGGGCTCCGGGCGCCCGGGGGCGAGAACAGCGGCTCACGGCACGGATTCGGGTGGGACCTGGGAAGGCACGGCGTGGCCGGAAGGTCGTTCGGAGTGGTCACCCGAGAGCCGCGTCACGGCCTGCTTCGGCGAAGCCACGGCAGGGCGAGCCGTTCGGCGGCGACGATGATGCCGGTCAGGACCACCCCGACGAGGGCGATGGTGATGAGCCCGACGTACATGTAGTCCGGTTCGAAGAGCTGCCAGGAGTTCCACACCAGGTAGCCGAGCCCATTCGTCGAGGCCACGAATTCCGTGGCGGTGATCACGACCAGCGCGAGAGCGATCGACACCCGAAGACCCGTGAAGATCGCTGGCATGATCCCGGGAAGCAGCACGTGGCGGAACAGCCGAAGCCGTCGAGCACCGTAGGCGTGCCCGGCCTCCACCAGCCGCGGATCGAAGCCCCGAACGGCGCGGACCACGTTGATCTCCAGCACGAAGAACGTGACTGCCACCACGGTGAGGACCTTCGCGGTCTCCCCGACGCCGAAGATCACGAGGAGCAGCGGGAGCAGTGCGATCTGGGGAACAGCGTAGAGCCCCGTGAACAGCGGAGAGAACGCGGATCTGAGCGGGCGGCTGAGGCCGAGAAGGATCCCGACCACGATCCCTGCGGCGGCACCCACGGCGAACCCGACGACCAAGCGCGCCAGGGTGATCGCAAGATCGGACTGCAGGGTGCCCGCAGCGATCAAGTGGCCCGCCGACCGGGCGATTGTCGTGGGAGGCGTGAAGATCTTGGGGTCGATCCAGTGGGTGTCGGCCGCGGCCTGCCACATGACCAGCAGGGCTGCAGGGGTGGCGACAGCGAGGGTGACGTCCAGCCGCCGCCGGCGGCGCTCGGCCGCATCGAGCGCGTGAAGTGCCTCGTCGAGCACCTCATCGCCGGTCGCCGTCGCCACACGCTCGAGCTCGGTCGCTGAGCCGGTCACGTCAGCTCCAAGGAGCGTTCGACCTCGTCCCGTAGGGCCTCCCAGATCTTGGCCTTGAGCTCCCCGAACGCCCGCTCGCCGGTGATGGCCATGGTACGCGGTCGCCCGAGCTCGATCCGCAGATCGAGCTTCACCTGACCTGGCCGGGCGGTCATGACGACGACCCGGTCCCCCAGCAGCAACGCCTCGTCGATGGAGTGGGTGACCAAGAGCACCGTCTTGCGAGTCTCCTCCCAGAGCCGGATCAGGTCCTCTTGGACCAGGAGGCGGGTCTGGGCGTCCAAGGACCCCATCGGTTCGTCCATCAGCAGAATGTCGGGATCGGTGACGAACGCCCGAGCCAGGGATAGGCGCTGACGCATGCCGCCCGACAGCTCTTCGGGGTAGTGGCGCTCGAAACCGGCCAGTCCAACCCTGGCGAGCCACATCCGCGCCCGCTCGCGGCGGACGGCCTTGGGCACACCCGCCATGCGGAGACCGAATGCCACGTTGTCCAGCACCGTCAGCCACGGGAACAGGCTGTGGTCCTGGAACACGAAGGCTGTCTTTACGGTCTCGGTGGCATCGGCACCTCGCCCGGGAGCCATGTCGATCGTGCCGCTGCTCGGCCTCTCCAAGCCTCCGAGGATCCTGAGCAGGGTCGATTTCCCACACCCGGAGGGACCGATCAACGACACGAAGGTTCCCCGATCGACGCAGAGGTCCACGTTGCGCAACGCCACGACGCTGGCTGCTTTGCGGCCGACGAAGGCCTTCGAGATCCCGTGGGCGACGATCACGGGGTCCGCACCCGGTGCGGGAGTCCCGGCACCCCGGCACGCGCCTGGGGTGGACCGGGCCGTCTCTGCCGAGCCTGCGCGCGCAGGTGCCAGATCGGAGAACCCGACCACCGATTGACCTTCACCGGCACGGTCTACGCGCCTGGGCACTCGACCATCGTGGCACTGCCTGGCGGGCTGCCGCCTGCGACCCGCCTCCTGCGCTGTGTCCACGTCCATTGCGCCAATTGAGGGCCCCCGTTCCTCCGGTCGTCTGCTTCGTGGATCCATCAAGCCCGTTCCCTGACCTGGAGCAGGGTCCGTTCCCTGACCTGGAGCAGGATGATAGGTGGACCGGGCGTTGGCGTTCGCGTCTCGCGCGGCGATGGAAGTGCCGTCGAGCGATATGGCGTTGTCGAACGCGGGCTCGTGGGCTCCGCCCGCCTTGGCTGCCGACAACCGGTTCTATCGACAGCCGGCGGTGCGGCGCCTGGCATCGTCGATGTCGGGAGGATCGGAAGCCCAGTCACCGTTCGGAGCGAAGGAGAGCGTGTCGCAGCGAAGGAGAGAAGGAGAAGAGAAGGAAGAGGGCGAGCAAGAGGAGGAAGAGGAGGAGAGGCGGAACAGGCGCGCCGAGTCGAGGCGCCGTGCTGAGCGCAGCTCGACCAGCGGGCAGGCTGCGCGACCTCGCCCCGGCAGGTCACGACGGGCCAGGACCTGCTCCGCGGATGGTCTCGACGACGCGCTCGACCTCGTCCGGCCTGCCGAGACCCCTCCACGCCACGTGCTGGTCGGGTCGTACGACGACGAGCGGGGCGCCGTGATCGAGGCGCGGCGTTCCGGCCCGGTCATGTCCAGACCCGGATCCCGGTCCGAAGCCGGGGCCGAGGTCGAGCAGGGACATCGGCACCTTCCGGGCGGCCGCCGCGGCGAGGAGTGGTGCTGGATCCGCGTCGCCGGTGCGCACCAGGGTGAACCAAGGTCCGAGCCGGTCGTAGATCGAGACGTCCGGCGCGAGCCAGGCGTGGGGCAGGCGGTGCCCGGGTGCGGCCGTCGGGACGTAGACCGAGAGGTCGTCGCAGGCGGCGGATTGCTCGGCCACTCGACGCTCCTCGGAGCAGGTGATCCTCGAGCCTGCGTAGTGGTAGCCGAGGACGAGGCCGAGCGCGTGGAACTCTTCCCGCTTCACTCGGGCGATCTCGGCGCCCGCTCGCCGTCGCGCCTCGTCGCCTCGAGGAGAGCGCTCGAGCAGCAACGGGTCGGCGAAGTCGGCGGAGAGGTGCGCGGACTGCCGGCGTGCGATGTCGATGGTCTGCGCCGCCACAGGCAGTCGCTCCTCCTCGTAGCTGGCGAGGAGACCGGGCCCTGCCCAGCCTTCGAGCACTGCGGCGATCTTCCACGCGGCGTTGACCGCGTCGGCGACGCCGGTGTTGAAGCCGTGACCGCCCCAAGGCGGGTTCAGGTGGGCGGCGTCGCCGGCGAGCAGCACGTTGTTCTCCACGTACCGCTCGGCGTTGAGCATGCGACCCGTCCACGGGTCGGTGCCGAGGAGCTCGAGCTCGACGGGCCCGCCTACTGCGGCGGCGATGTGCTCGCGCACCCCGGCGTCTCCGAGGTCCGGCGCCACGCCGATGAGCCCGATCCACCAGCGCTCCCCGAGATCGAGCCGGCCCATGTACGCGGATGCGCCGGGCTGGAGCACCCAGTACTGGATGGCCGGCCCGTGGGGGACGCGATCGGCGAGCCCGGGCGCGGAGAAGACCGCGGTCAGGTTCTGGCGCTCGTCGACCACGCCACGGTACGCGATGTCCATGGACTTGCGGACGACGCTCGAGGCGCCGTCGCACCCGAGCACGAAGCGGGCCCGGACGGACCGGCGCTCCTGGGGGCCGCGGCGCAGCTCCACGGTGGCCACGTCTCGGTCGCGCACGACTCGGGCCGCCCGCCACCCGTAGGCGGTCGTGCAGCCGGGCAGGCGGCCGATCGCGTCGCGCAAGACCTGCTCGACCACGAACTGGGGGACCTGCTGGCTCGTCTCGGCGAACAGCTCGGAGCGCTCGGTGGTCAGGCCGAAGCACCCGGTGAAGCGGGCCACCTCCGGGCCGAGCAGGTTCACGCAGAAGACGACGTCCTGCGACCAGTCGACGGGGAGGTAGGCGGCCTCGCGCAGCGTCTCGGCGAGTCCCCACCTCCGGAAGTGCTCCATCGTGCGGATGCTCGTCGTCTTGGCGCGCGGGCGGACGTCGGAGACCACCTCCCTCGGCTCGACGAGGAGGCACTCGACGCCGCGCCGGCTGAGCTCGAGCATGGCCGACAGCCCCGTCGGCCCGCCGCCGACGAGGACGACGTCGCAGGCCTCGGGGAGGTCGCCGCCGGCGCCAGGCCGCCGTCCCTGCACACGCCGATGGTAGGTTGCGTGGGCTGCCCGGAAGCAACAGGCGGCGGCTTGCAGCGGCTGCTCGATCGGGCACGGCGCAGCGCGCCGAGAGGGAAAAAGAGCTGGATCGAGGTGACGTCATGCGCGTGATCGCGCTCGAGGAGCACTGCAGCGCGCCGGGTCTCCCGACGCACGTCCCGGGTCGCACGCCGGAGGTCCTCTCCCGACTCCGAGACCTCGGCGAGGCTCGTCTGGCCGACATGGACGCCGCGGGGATCGACCTCCAGGTGCTCTCCCCCTCTTTCCGTGGGACCCACTCGGGATCTTCGGCCGTGGCCGGCTGGCGGTTCCTCGACGCCGTGCCGCTCAGCCCCGCCGACCGCGACAAGCTGACCCACCTGAGCACGGAGGCACTCCTCGGCCTGTGAGCGCCTCTGCTTCCCCCGACAGACGAGCCCAGGTGAGGACGCTTCGTGACGCGGTCGTCTGCGAGCCGCTGCGTACCCCCGTCGGCAGGTTCGGCGGCGTGCTGCGCGACGTCCCCGCGGCAGAGCTCGCGACCGCCGTGGTGCGTGCGGTGCTGGAGCGCACCGGCGTCCCCGGGGAGCTCGTGGACGAGGTCGTGCTCGGCCAGGGCTACGCGAACGGCGAGGCGCCGGCGATCGGACGGGTGGCGGCCCTCGACGCCGGGCTGCCTGTCACGAGCGCCGGCACGCAGGTGGACCGGCGATGCGGCTCGGGCCTGCAGGCGGTCGTCTACGCCGCGATGGAGGTCCAGACCGGTGCAGCGGAGCTGGCGCTCGCCGGCGGCGTGGAGAGCATGAGCCAGGCGGAGTACTACACGACGGCGATGCGATGGGGCTCCAAAGCCGGCAACGTCGAGCTGCTCGACAGGCTCGCCAGGGGGCGGGTCACCGCGGGCGGCGCACGTCACCTCATCCCCGGCGGCATGGTCGAGACCGCCGAGAACCTCCGGCGGGAGTACGGGATCGGCCGTCGCGAGCAGGACGAGCTCGCGCTGCGCTCTCATGAGCGGGCGGTCGCCGCCCAGAAGTCCGGCGTGTTCGCCGAGGAGATCGTGCCGGTGACCGTCCGCCGAGGTCGCGAGGAGCTGGTCGTCGACACGGACGAACATCCCCGAGCCGACACGACCCTGGAGGCGCTCGCGGCACTGCCTGCGCTGCGTCGGCGCGAGGACCCCGACGCGACGGTGACCGCAGGCAACTCCTCGGGGCAGAACGACGGCGCGGCCGTCTGCGTGGTCACGCACCCCGACCTCGCGCGCGAGCTGGGGCTCCGCCCGTTGGCCCGGCTCGTCTCCTGGGCCGTCGCAGGCGTCGAGCCTGAGCGGATGGGCATCGGCCCGGTGCCTGCGACCGCCAAGGCGCTCGATCGAGCAGGGTTGTCGCTCGCGGACATGGACCTGATCGAGCTGAACGAGGCGTTCGCCGCGCAGGTCCTGGCGGTGCTGCGAGAGTGGTCGCTCCCCGAGGCCACCCTCGAGCGGCTCAACGTGCACGGCTCGGGGATCTCGCTCGGCCACCCGATCGGGGCGACCGGGTGCCGGATCCTCACGACGCTGCTGCGGGAGATGGACCGGCGCCAGGCGCGCCTTGGTTTGGAGACGATGTGCATCGGTGGCGGGCAGGGCATCGCGGCGGTGTTCGAGAAGGTCGACTGACCGCGCACGAGCCAGCTCAGCTTCCACCCGTGCGCGCGGACATCGTGATGAAGTCCCGCGCCCATGCGGGGTCGAAGAAGGTCCCGGGTCCTTGGACGGTCGACGCCAGAAGCTTGCTGCCGTTTGTCGGCGTCGCCGGAGCGTTTGGAGTGGCCGGGTCGTAGGTCACGAAGACCGTCCAGTACGGGTTGATGTCGAGCTCCATGGCGCGGACGGCTCCCGCTCGCACGAGGAGGTCCGCGAGCTGGGACGGCGAGAGGGTCGGTCCCGTCACATAGACCAGCGCGCCGTCGGCGGTCACCCCCGCGCCGGATCGCCACTGGTTCTCGACTCCCGGCCCTGTGCAGGTGCTGACTCCGCACGTGGCCCCCCACGACAGCCAGTCCGCGCTGGTCGCTTGGGGGGTCGGCCGGCCGGCGGCGACCAAGGGAACCAGGTTCTGACGCACGCTCACCACGTCCGGCGTCATCGTCACTGTGGCTCCCCACGTACCGATCGTCACCGACCCGTCCGCGTAGATGACGAGCGAGGCGGCGCCTGTGACGAGTGGGACGATGGTCCTCCCTGTCGTGTAGTAGCCGCCGCCGGCTGTCGCCATCTTGAACCCCCCGTTGAACGCCGCAACGAGCGAGACGGCCTGCGCGGGCTGGACCGGCGCGGTGTATGGGTACGGACCGCCGCCCGGGCTGATCGACCCGGAGTAGAGCCGGGCGGAGAGCAGGCGCGTGTCCATCCAGGCGATCCCCGCCGGCTGCGAGCCGCCCGGCGGGACGAGCGTGGTTTCGAAGACGGCTGGCTCGCCGCCGACGGGCCGACCGGAGGGTGCCCAGGTGCCCTGGCCGGGGATGGCCGGCGCTGTGGAGAACGGGGCAAGCGTGCCCGGCGGCGCGAGGTGAGGGGGCATCCGCGTCGATGACGAGGACGGGGCCGTCTGGACGGTGGCCGCGGATGGCCCCGAGGCCGGTAACGGTGTCGGCTGCGCTGAGGATCGGGGCCTTGTCGCGCCGCCTCGGTCACCACGATGGGTGCTGGCCCGGGCCCGACCATGGATGCCCTCCTGGGTGCTGCCCCGGGCCCCGCTGTGGATGCCGCCGCAAGAGGCGAGTGCGACGGAGAGCACGGCAGATCCGAAGACGGCAGGGGCTCGACGGATGCCGCCCATTGAGCGCGAGGCTATGTGCGCGAAATGACCGTCGGATGACACGTGCAGTCCGATCCTGCCGGCTCACCCTGCGCCGGGGCGGGTCGGGGAGGTGCGAGCGGGGAGCTTCGCCGCAGAGCGTGCACGCAGCGAGCGGCGCGCGCAGCTCTGAGGGAGCGAACGTCGCGCTCGAGCAGGCGGCATGACAGGCGGCGTGACATGACGTGACGTTCGGCCCTGGAGCGGGCCCGCTCCGCCGACCATCGTCAAGTCTGAGGGCCCTTTCGGAGAAAGGAGGAGGCTGGATGCCTTTCGACGAACTGGGGTACGCACCGGAAGCAACCTCCGGCCACGAGCCATCCGGGCCGCAGACAGGAGGACCGAGGGGAGATCCGACCCCAATTCCCCCTCTGACCCCGACACCGGCTGGGCTTCCCCCGACTCCGCGGGCGCGTGCGTACGTGGTGAGCCTCGCGGCGCTGCTTGTGCTCGCAGCGATGGGGATCGGCGTCGGGATCGGCTACGGAGTCTTCGGAGCGAAAGTGCCCGTTCGGACAGCCGCCACGCCGACCGCCGCCACGCCGACGACGCTTCCGGTCACCTCGCCCAGGGTCGCCGCGATCGCGGCCAAGGTGGACCCTGGGCTGGTCGACGTCCAGACGGAGCTCGGGTACCAGACAGCCTCCGGTGCCGGTACCGGCATGGTGGTCACCTCTTCGGGTGAGGTCTTCACGAACAACCATGTGATCGAGGACGAGACCTCGCTTCGCGTGACCGACGTCGGCAACGGGAGGACCTACACGGCCACGGTCGCTGGTTACGACGTGTCCGCCGATGTGGCCGTGCTGCTGATGAGGGGTGCGTCGCACCTCCGCACGGTCTCGTTCGCGAGCGCCCCTGCGAGGATCGGCCAAGCGGTCGTCGCGATCGGCAACGCCGGGGGCAAGGGAGGCGTGCCCACCGCTGTCGCAGGCACGGTGACCGGGATCGACACGACGGTCACAGCACAGAACGAGCTCTCCGGTGCGACCGAGCACCTGACCGGCATGATCCAGACCTCCGCGCCGATCCAGGCAGGGGACTCGGGTGGGCCTCTTGTTGCCACCACAGGCAAGGTGCTCGGCATGAACACCGCGGGGAGCTCGAGCTTCGCCTTGGCCCACGAGACAACCGAGGGTTTCGCGATCCCGATCCGGACCGTCGCATCCATCGGCACCGCGATCGTGCAAGGGAGATCGTCGGTCACCGTCCACGTCGGCCCGACCGCGTTCCTCGGGGTCGAGGTGGCAAACGTCGACACAACAGGCGCGGCCGTCGTGGCGGTGCTTCCCGGCACGGCGGCGGCAGCCATCGGGCTCGGTCAAGGGGACACGATCGTGTCGCTCGCGGGCCATGCGATCCGGAATCCCACAATGCTCTCCGCCGTGCTCCAAGCCGCAAAGCCGGGCGCCAAGGTGCAGATCAGCTGGCAGACCCGGTTCGGTCAATTGCACACGGTCACGGTCACCCTGAGGAGCGGCCCACCGGCCTGACCGACGGCCGGACCCCGGCCCGCCGGCGTCGCTCACCGACCTGACCCCGGCCCACCGGCCTGACCGACGGCCGGACCCCGGCCCGCCGGCGTCGCTCACCGACCTGACCCCGGCCCGCCGGCGTCGCCCACCGGCCTGACCCCGGCCCGCCGGCCTGACCGACGGCCGGTCCCCGGCCCACCGGCCGGACCCCGGCCCACCGGTTCGCCCGCCGGCTGCGCCCTCCGAGGCTCGCACCACGCCTCGTGGTCGACCTGGAAGAGCTCCGGACCGCCACCCTTGGTCGCGCGGTCTGCCCGGCACCGCGGTAACGTCGGACGTGCGGCCCCGGTCCCTCGGCGCCCAGGCCGGGCGCCGGAGGAGCCGGAGCAAGCCCGAGCAAGGAGGTCTCGATGCCTCGCCACCATCCCCGTCTGACGCAGCCGCTCGTTCGGGAGGCCGGATCCCTCCGACCCGCCAGCTGGGACGAAGCGCTGGAGCGGGCCGCCGCCGGCTTCGACGCCCGTCGCGGGAACGCCTTCGGGATGTTCAGCTGCTCGAAGTCGTCCAACGAGGTGAATTTCCTCGCCCAGAAGCTCACTCGTGCGGTCATGGGGTCGAACAACATCGACTCCTGCAACCGCACCTGACACGCGCCCAGCGTCGCCGGTCTGGCGGCGGTGTTCGGTGCCGGGGGCGGCACCAGCTCCTACCGGGAGATCGAGGAGACCGACCTCGTCGTCCTGTGGGGCTCCAACGCGCGTGAAGCGCACCCGATCTTCTTCCACCACCTCCTGAAGGGGTTGCGCCGGGGGGCGAAGATGTACGTTGTCGACCCCCGCCGTACGACCTCGGCCCAGTGGGCAGACGTATGGCTGGGCATCGACGTCGGTTCGGACATCGCGCTCGCCAACGCACTCGCCCGCGAGATCATCCGGGCCGGTCTCGTCGACGCGGAGTTCGTGCGGCGAGCGACCACGGGCTTCGAGGAGCTCGCCGCGTCGGTGGAGCCCTTCACCTTGGCAGAGGGCGAACGCCTCACTGGCGTGCCGGCCTCGGTCATCGCGGGGCTGGCCCACGACTACGCGCGGGCGGACCGGGCGCAGCTTTGCTGGACCCTCGGCATCACCGAGCACCACACCGCCACCGACAACGTGCTCGCGCTGTGCAATCTCGCTTTGTTGACCGGCCACGTCGGCCGTTTCGGTTCGGGGCTGGTTCCGCTTCGGGGGCAGAACAACGTCCAAGGTGGCGGCGACATGGGCGCCTTGCCCAACAAGTTCCCCGGGTTTCAGGACGTGGAGGACGACGCAGTGCGCGCCCGCTTCGAGGCGGCCTGGGGCGTCACGCTCCCGCCGCAGCGCGGCTGGCACCTCTCCCAGATGTTCGAGGCGATGGACCATGGTGACCTGCGGGCGCTCTACGTCCTCGGAGAGAACCCGGCTCAGTCCGAGGCGGATGCCCGTCGCGCCGTGCGGCTCCTCGAGGGGCTCGAGCACCTGGTCGTCCAGGACATCTTCCTCACCAGGACCGCACAGCTGGCAGACGTGGTGCTGCCGGCCGCCGTCGCGGCCTTCGAGTCCGAGGGCACGGTCACCTCCAGCGAGCGGCGGGTCCAGCGGCTCCGCCCGGCGCTGCGGCCCCCGGAAGGCGCGCGCGACGACATCGACATCCTCTGCGAGATGGCACGGCGGCTCGGGCACGACTGGGGCCACCCGAGCGCCGAGGAGGTGTGGGACGAGTGCCGCAGCCTCTCTCCAATGCATGCGGGGATGCGCTACGACCGGCTCGAGGCGTTGGGCGGGATCCAGTGGCCCTGCCCGTCCGAGGACCATCCCGGCACCCCCTTCCTCCACGCGAGGCTGTGGGAGGAGGACCCGGCGAAGCGGGGCGCCGCTGCACCCTTCAGCCCGGTGCGCTTCGAGCCGCCGCTCGACGAGCTGACCGAGGAGTTCCCGGTCCGGCTCACCACCGGGCGCCGGCTCGACTCCTTCAACACCGGCGTCCAGAGCGGCGGCTACGCCTCTCCGCTTCGCCGGCCCGAGACGCTCGACCTCTCCCCGGAGGACATGGCGTCGCTGGGTGTCGCCGAAGGCGACACCGTGCGGGTGAGCTCACGGCGCGGATCGATCACCGCCCCTGTCCACCTCGACCGCTCCCTGCGTCCGGGGTTGGCGTTCATGACGCTGCACTTCCCGGACCAGGTCGACACGAACGCCCTCACGCTGGACGCCTGGGATCCGAAGTCCGGGACGGCCGAGTTCAAGGCGACTGCGATCCGGGTCGATCGACTGCCCGCGGTGCCCGAAGCCGCCCCGGCGGGGCAGACGCCCACGGCGCGCGAACCGGCCACGGCGCGCGAACCGGCCCCGGCGAGCCAGAGGGCGAAGGTGCGCTGATGGACCTTCGGATCCCCGAGGCACCGCCGAGCGCCGAGGAGCGGCTCGCCGTCGACTCGGTCCTCGGGCCGCCGGAGTCGGGATGGTCCGGCGGCAAGCGCACGCCTGCCGACGGGCACGTCGCGTCCGGCGGGCTGGCGCTCGCCCGTAACCGGCGCCACCTGCTCCTGCCCGCGCTGCACGCCCTACAGGAGCGCGTGGGGTGGATCAGCCTCGCAGGCCTCGGCTACCTCTGCACCCGTCTCGACGTGCCGCCGGCGGAGGCGTATGGCGTCGCGAGCGCCTACGCGCTGTTCGCCTTCGAGCCCGGGCCGCCCGTTGTCGTCCACGTCTGCGACGACGTGGCCTGCCGGGCGGCCTCCGGCGGCGATCCCACCGAGGGACTGGCGCGGCGCCACGGGCCGCCCGGGTCGGGCGAAGGCGTGACGTGGCGCCCGAGCCCGTGCCTCGGCCACTGCGAGCACGGGTCGGCCGCGCTGGTCCAGGTGGCCGGCGAGCGTGGCGGGTGCGCCACGCTGGCGCCGTTCGCCCACGGCGACATGGACCGTCTGGTTGCGCTCGGAACCGACCTGGACCTCGCCGATCTTCCTGCCCCCCTCGCCCTCGTCCCCCAGGCCGGCGCGGAGGACACTCGGCTTCTGCGCCGTGTGGGCCGGGTCGACCCCGCGTCTCTCGACGCGTACCGGGCGGCCGGTGGCTACGAGGCGCTGCGGCGGGCGCTCGAGTTGGGTCCGGCAGGGGTGATCGGAGAGCTGAAGGAGGCCAAGCTGCTCGGGCGCGGGGGCGCCGCCTTCCCGACGGGCGCCAAGTGGGAGGCGGTCGCCCGCAACCCGCTCCGGCCCCACTACTTCGTCGCGAACGCGGACGAGTCCGAGCCGGGCACGTTCAAGGACCGCGTCCTTCTCGATCACGACCCGTACGCGCTCGTGGAGGCACTGACCGTGGCAGGTGTCACCACCGGCGCCGAGAAGGGCTTCGTGTACCTGCGGGGCGAGTACCCGCTCGCGGCGGCGCGCCTCGAGCACGCCGCGGCCGTGGCGAGGAGCCGGGGGCTTCTCGGCAGCGACGTCATGGGCTCGGGGATCGCCTTCGACTTCGAAGTGCGCCGCGGCGCGGGCGCCTACGTCGCCGGAGAGGAGACGGCGCTGTTCAACTCGCTCGAGGGTCGTCGTCCCGAGCCCCGGAACAAGCCCCCCTACCCGGTGGACCGAGGGCTGTTCGACAAGCCCACCGGGGTGAACAACGTCGAGACGCTGCTCTCGGTGCTCGAGGTCCTGCGACGGGGCGCGGCCGCGTACGCCGAGCTGGGGACCCCCGGCTCCACGGGCACCCGGCTGTTCTGCCTGTCCGGGCGCGTCGCGCGCCGCGGGGTCTACGAGGTGCCGATGGGGACGACTCTCGGCGCGCTTCTGGAGCTCGCCGGCGGCGTGGTCGGCGGCCGCCCGCTCCAAGCGGTGCTCCTCGGGGGCGCCGCCGGCAGCTTCGTGG
>JAJYXS010000225.1 GCA_021801615.1 Actinomycetes bacterium | reverse complement strand
GCTCCTGTGGTTCGGCGCGACCCGCACCAGGACGGGCAAGGCGCTGCGAGCCTGCGAGGTGAACCCGACGGCGGCCCGTCTCGTCGGCATCCGTGTCGACCGGTACTGGACGATCGCGTTCGCCGTCGGGGCTCTCCTGGCGGCCTTCGCCGGAGCGATCGTGGTCCCGGTGACCTATGCCACCTACAACATGGGGATCCCGATCACCTTGAAGGCGTTCGTGGCGTGGATCCTCGGCGGCGTGGAGTCCCCGGTGGGGGCGGTTGCCGGAGGGGTGGGCTTCGGCTTGCTGGAGGCGATCGTGCTCGCCTACTCGCCCGCCTCCTGGTCGAACTACGGCGACGTCATCCCCCTCCTGCTCCTGATCGTCCTGCTCGTCGTCCGGCGGCGTGGGTTGAGCCGCCAGCTGGCGGTGACGCGGGTATGAGCGTGCTCGGCGCGCCATCGGCCGACGGCGCGGGCAGCAGGACGGCGCGTGACGCTGTCGGGGTGCTCGGAGCACCCGCTCTGCTGGCCAAACGCTGGTGGGCGCCCATCGCCGGTCTGGTCGTGGTCGGAGCCGTGTTCTTCACCATGCCCCAGTGGATGCCGGCGCTGGGCTTCTTGTCGGTCGACGACGGGATCACCGTCACGATCTACACGATGCTCGCCTTGGGAATGGTCCTCGTCCTCGGGTACTGCGGACAGCTCATGCTGGCCACCAACGCCTTGTTCGGCGTCGGGGCGTACGGGTTGGCCATCCTGGCCCTCCACCAGGGTCTGAACCCATGGGCGGGTCTGGTGGTCTCCGCGATCGTGGTCGGGCTCGGCGCTGCGGCCATCGGGATCATGGTCTTCCGTCTGACCGGTCACCTCCTGGGCCTCGTCACCCTGGCCATCGGGTACATCGCGTACATCGTCTTCGAGACCTCGCCGCTGACCGGCGGTGGGACGGGCATCAGCGCCGGACCCAGCCTGTCGATCGGGAGCGTCGTCTTCCTCGGGGGCGAGAACAGCTTCTTCTACCTGTGCACCGTGGCCGCGCTGGTCTCGCTCGTCGTCGCTCGCAATCTCGTGGTGAGCCGCACCGGACGGGCGCTGAGGGCCGTCGAAGCGAGCGAGGCCGCCGCCTCGTCCTCGGGCGTCAACGCCACGCACTACAAGGTGGTCGCCTTCGTGACCGGCGCCCTCATGGCGAGCGTCGCGGGCAGCCTGTACGCGAACTACGTCGGCGTGGTGGGCCCCGCCTCCTTCACAATCCTCGTCACCGTCGAGGTCCTCCTCATGGCCGTCGTCGGAGGGTTGCGATCGATCTGGGGCGCGCCGTTCGGCGTCCTCGGTGTCGTGATGTTCCAGGAGGCCTTGCAGGCGTACGGACCGGATGTCGTCCACATCAATTCCGCGTACTTCACCACGATCGGCTTCGGCGTGGTCCTGATCCTCGTGCTGCTGCTCTTGCCCGGTGGGCTGGCGAGCGTCGGCCAGTGGGTCGGGCGCATCGTCGAGTCCCGGCGACGACCGGCGCCGAAGGCGGCGGCGGAAGCATGGGCTGCAAGCGCCGGCTCGCCAGGGAGCGCCGACCTGGTTGCCGTCCCTGCCGCCGATCCTCCTGTCGCCCCGGCCGCCCCGCCCGTCCCCGCCGCACCGCCCGTCCCCGCCGCACCGCCCGTCTCCGCCGCCCCGCCCGCTCCGCCCGTCTCCGGCGCCGATCCTCATGTCGTCTTCGCCAGCCCCGCCATGGGAGCGCGCGACCCGTCGCCCCTTCTCCAGGCGATCGAGGTGACGTGCCGCTTCGAAGGGCTGCTGGCGTTGGACGGTGTGAGCCTGGAGCTCGCACCAGGAGAGGTGGTCGGTCTCATCGGCCCCAACGGAGCGGGGAAGACGACCTTCTTCAACTGCCTGTCGGGACACGTACGGCCGTCCTCGGGCGCGGTGCGCGTCGCTGGGGTGGACGTCGTCGGGATGCCGCCGCACCGGATTGCCCGCCACGGGGTCTCCCGGACCTTTCAGAACATCGAGCTGTTCCCGGACATGACCGTGCTCGAGAACGTGATGGTCGGGGCACACCTCGCTGCGCACGCCGGCGCGCTCTCGGCGATCCTTCGTCTGCCCCGGCACTGGCGCGACGAGCGCGACCTCGCCCGGCGAGCCGGCTACGCCCTGGAGCGCGTCGAGATGGCGACGTTCGCGTCACGGGCTGCCGGCACGCTCCCCTACGGCCAGCAGCGCCGCGTGGAGATCGCGCGGGCGTTGGCGGCGGAGCCGCACGTCCTGCTGCTCGACGAGCCCGCCGCCGGTCTCAGCGCCCGTGAGGCCGAAGAGCTGGTCGAGCTGGTTCGGGCGTTGGCGAGGGAGTCGCTCGGGGTGATCCTCGTCGAGCACAACATGCGAGCAGTTATGAACGTGGCCGATCGCGTGACCGTGCTGGCCTCGGGGAGGCAGCTCGTGACCGCGCTGCCCGACGAGGTTCGAAAAGATCCTCTCGTCATCGAGTCGTACCTCGGGACGAGCCACGTCGATGCTCGGGTCCGCGCAGCCCCGGCTCCTCGGGCTCCTGCCGGAGAGGTCTCCTACGTCCCGGAGGGTGGTGCGTGAAGGGGCCGAGCGATCGACCGGTGCTGGTGCAGGTCGACGGCCTCGCCGTCTCCTACGGCGCGGTCCGCGCGGTGCGCGGTGTGTCGCTCGCGCTCCACCGAGACGAGTGCCTTGGCGTGGTCGGCGCCAACGGGGCTGGCAAGACGAGCCTGCTCGCCGCGATCACCGGGCTGGTGCGTCCTGCAGCCGGGAGCGTGTCGCTCGACGACGAGCCCATCACCGGCTCGAAGGCCGAGGCGAACGTTCGGCGGGGGCTCGTGCTCGTCCCCGAGCGTCGCCAGCTCTTCGCCTCGATGTCGGTGCGAGACAATCTGCTCCTCGGCAGCTACGTGCTCGGACGGGACCGAAGGGTGCTCGAGCAGCTCGAACGGGTAGAAGCGCTCTTCCCGATCCTGGCCGAGCGGCGTGACCAGCGAGCCGGGACGCTCTCTGGCGGAGAGCAGCAGATGCTGGCGATCGGCCGCGGGCTCATGAGCTTTCCACGGGTGCTCATGGTGGACGAGCCGTCCCTCGGCTTGGCCCCGGTGGTCGTGGATGCGGTGGCCGACGCGCTGCACGAGCTTCGCCGGCAAGGACTGACCCTGCTGATCGTCGAGCAGAACGTCCGCCTGGCCATGGCTCTTGCCGACCACCTCCTCGTGATGGAGCAGGGGGTGATCGTGCACGAAGCGGGTGCCGGGGCTAGCTTGGACCAAGAGGCGCTGCTTGCCGCCTATCTCGGGGGGCCTGGTACGGACCGTGTGGAGGGCGTCGTAGAGCGCGTGTCCGAAGGGAGCTCCGCAGAGGGCTGCGTCGAAGAGGGGGGAACCTCGAGGTCGGTGCTCCGGTCCGGAGCGAAGGAACAGGAAAGGGAGAGCAGATGAGAATGTGGAGAACGAGAGGGCGGCTCGCAGCAGCGGCCGCGTTGGCAGCCGTGGCATCGGTGACGGTGGTGTACGCCTCGGGCCCGGCGGCGGCCTCCACGAGCCACAGGTCGTCGGCCGGGGGGCCGATCGTCGTCGGTGTGCCGGTCGCGCTGTCCGGGAGCGAGGCGCCAATCGGCCAAGCCGACGCGAAGGCCGCCCAGGAGTACGTCGCACAGATCAATGCCCACGGCGGCGTGCACGGCCGCAAGATCGAGCTGAAGATCATGGACACGAAGACCAGCCCGACAACCGGCCTGCTCGACGTTCGTCAGATGATCACCCAGGATCACGTCGTGGCGCTGCTCGGGATCACCTCGACGACGCTGGGTGAGGACGTCCTCCCGATCGTCAAGGAGTACAAGGTCCCGACGCTGGCGGACATCGGGGGTGGGACATTCAACCATCCGCCGTCGCCCTACTTCTTCAAGATCCCCGAGACCCCGACGAACGTGGCCGAGATCACCCTCGGGTACATGAAAAAGCGCGGCATCACCAAGATCGCATGGCTGGGCATCGACAACGGGTTCGGACAGGAAGGCTTGCCCGTGTTCGAGAAGGTGGCGAAGGCGAACCACCAGACCCTGCTCGACACCATCATGTACCCGGCGACATCGACGAACCTGACGTCGTACCTGGAGCGGGTGAAGGGCCTCTCTGGCGAGCAGGCGCTCCTCGTCTACGGCATTCCCCCGACCGCCTTCATCATCCAAGGTGAGATCGCGTCGGCCGGCATCAAGGTCCCGGTGTTCCAGGGCAACGGGGTCGCGCTCGGGACATTCCCGAAGGCCGTGGGAGCGGCGGCCAACGGCGTGACCGTGGTAGGCGGGAACGTGAACGTCTTCAAGACACTTCCTCCGAGCAACCCGCAGAAGGGCCCGATCCAGGCATTCCTGAAGCTCTACGGAAGCGCCAACCGGTTCGCCGGGGACATGTACGACTGCGTGACCCTGCTGGTGAGGGCGATGAGAGCAGTGGGCACCAACGGACCGGCGATCGAGCGGTACCTGCAGACCAAGGTGGTGAACTTCCCCGGCGTGACGGGGGTCTTCACCTTCAGCCCCCATGTCCACGCCGGCGTGCTGCCCTCCTCGCTGTCGGTGATGAAGGTCGTGAATGGACAGTTCAAGCTGATCGAGACCGGGTCGCAGGTGCTCCGCTGAGGGTCTCGACGGCAGAGGGCTCTCGTGGGTGAAGTCGAGGGCGGGGGGACGGGGCGCGAGCCAAGCCCCTCCTCCCGCCTCGACGCTGCGCTCGCCAAGGGCCGCCCCGGCCTCGTGTGCTACCTGCCCCTCGGTGACCCGCTGGTGCCCGAAGGGTTGGCGACAGCGCTGCTCGAAGCTGGCGCCGACGTCCTCGAGGTCGGCGTGCCCGCCGCCAACCCTCGCCTCGACGGTCCGGTGGTCGCGGACTCGATGCGGCGTGCTCGAGCGGCTGGGGTCGACCGCCGTCGAGCGGTGGCGCTCCTCGCCGGCCTACGCGAGCGGGTCGGCGCACACGCGATCGTCTGGATGGGGTATCCCGAGCGGCTCGGGGAGCGCTGGGCCCGGGAGGTCGCGGTCAGCGGGGTGGACGCAGTGCTCCTTGCCGAGGCGCCGCGTCGGCTCGCGGGTCCCCGCCGGTGGCTCGCCGCCGCCGGCGTGCCGCTCCTCGGCTTCCTCGATCTCGAGCTCGACCCGGCCGACGTCGCGCTGGCGTCGGGAGCGAAGTCGGGCTACGTGATGGTGCAGGCGGTGCCTGGGAGGACCGGCGTGCGGTTGGGAGGCCCCGACCCGAGGCTGCCTCGGGCGCTCGCCACGCTCCGCCGGGCAGGGGTCCAGGTCCCGCTGGCGGTCGGGTTCGGGGTCGCCGGCGCCGAAGCGGCCCGCCATGTGGTGGAGCTGGGTGCAGACGCCGTCGTCATCGGCTCTGCCGTCCTGGAAGCGGCGCTCGACGGCTTGCCCCGGGTCTCCACGCTCATCGCCGACGTGCGCAGGGCGCTCGATGCGCGATGAGGGCCGCGAGGACGGCCGGGATTGCAGCCGCGAGGACGGCCGGGATGGCGGCCGGGAGGCGCGATGATGGCCAGGCGAACGCCTTCTCCGCTGCTGCTCGGCGTCGACCTCGGCACCACTGCGATCAAGGCGGGGCTCTTCGACTTGGCGGGGCGTCCCCTCGGCCAGGCGAGCACCCGGTACCCCACGCAACGGCCTGCGCCCGGACTGGTCGAGCAGGAGGCGCAGGTGTGGTGGCGATCGATCGAGGGCGTCGTGGCAGAGGTCGCCAGGCTTGCTGGCGCCGATCGAGTGGCGGCCATCGGCATCTGCAGCCAGGTGAACACCCATGTGTTCGTGGACGCCAGAGGCGAACCACTGCTGCCCGCGATCGTGTGGCAGGACCAGCGCGCCGCACCCTTCGCTGAGGGGATCGACCGCCCCATCGACGAGCGTGCGCGCGATCGCATCTGGGGATCTGCCACCCACGTGGACGCCTCGTCGCCGCTCGCGAGGGTCGCCTGGTGCGCGAGCGAGCGTCCTGAGGTGCTGGAACGGAGCCGCTGGCTGCTGTCGCCGAAGGACTTCTGCAACTCGAAGCTCACCGGCGAGGTCGCGAGCGACCCCGCCAGCGCGATCGGTCTCGTCGACGAGACCGGGGACTACCTGCCCGGCGCGCTGGCCCTGGTGCCCGGCGTCTCCGAGCTCCTCCCCCCGCTGCGCGCCATGACCTCGGTGCTGGGTGAGGCTCGCGTGGCTCTGGGGCCGGTGCGACCGGGCGCTCCCGTCGTCGTGGGCACGATGGACGCGTGGGCAAGCCGGTACGGGTCGGGCGTGGTGGCGGCCGGTCAAGGCATGGAGGTCGCCGGGACCTCTGAGATCCTCGGGCTGCTGTCCGATCGACCCGGGACCGGCCCGGGGGTGGTGACCTTCCCGCCGATCGACGGTCGGTGGTTCCACGCCGGACCGACCCAGGCCGGCGGCGATGCGCTTCGGTGGTGGGCCTCCCTGCAGAGTGCCCGCGTCGAGACTGTGCTCGCCGAGGCCGCACGAGCGCCTCTCGGCTCGGGCGGGCTCGTCTTCCTGCCTCATCTCATGGGGGAGCGTGCGCCGCTGTGGGATGCCATGCTGCGCGGGGCGTTCGTCGGCATCAGCGCTGATCATGGCCGTGCGCACCTGGCGCGCGCCGTCCTCGAAGGAGTGGCCTTCTCCGCCCGTCACCTGCTGGAGGCGTTGGAGGAGGCCGCCGGCAGGCCCTGTTCGGCCCTGCGGGCAAGCGGAGGAGGAGCCGACAGCGACCTGTGGTGCCAGATGAAGGCCGACGTGCTCGGTCGCCCGCTGGAGCGTGTGGCCGTCCGGTCGAGCGGTGTCCTGGGCGCGGCGATGCTCGCCGGCGCGGGGGTGGGGCTGCTCGAGGACCTCGATCACGCGGCGAGCCGCTTGGCGGCGGTCGAGCGGCGGTTCGAACCCGACCCGGAGGCGCACGGGCGGTACCGCGACCTCTACGAATGCTACCGATCCCTCCAGCACGACCTCACGCCCACGTACCGGACCCTCGCCCGCTTCCGGCGCTCCGGCGTCCTGCCGAAGGATGCCGAGTGACGGTCCGAGTGACAGGCCCAATGACACGCCCAACGACAAGCCGAGTGACGGTCCGAGTGACAGGCCCAATGACGGGCCCAGTGACGGTCCGAGTGACAGGCCGAGGGACGGGCCGGGTGCGAGAGGAGCCGGCGTCGCTCAGGAGAGGTCGACCGCGCCGAGGATCCCCTGAGGATCGAACACGGACTTCAAGGCGGCGTGGAGAGCCCGCACCTCCGGGGGCGTGTAGCGGCGGAAGGCCGCCTCGTTGTCGGGCCCGACCCCGTGCTCCGCGCTGAACGTGCCACCGAACGCGTCGACGAGCTGGTAGACGGCGTCGCGCAGCCGATCCTGCTCCTCGCCTCGCTGCTCGACTGGCAGGTCGTCCGGCCAGATCGCGATGGAGTGGAGCCCGCCGTCGCCGACGTGCCCGAAGTCTGCATAGCGAGCGTGGGGCGCCGTCTCGGCGAACAAGGCGATCGCCCGCTCGCGCAGGTCGAAGATCGAAGAGCGCGGGACCGAGACGTCGAACGCGACCATCGGTCCCTCCTGGCGGAGCGCGGTGATCGCCGCGTGGCGGAGGGCCCACAGTGTGCCAGGGGGGCCGAACCAGGCGTCGATCACCCAGCCCTCGGCCGAGGCGTGCTCGACGATGGCTGCCAGCTCCTCCTCCAGGCTCTGGCGGCCGGAGGTCTCGGTGTCGGCGTCGTTCAGCTCGACGAGGACGAGGAACGGGGGAAGCTGCTGGGCTCGGGAGCTTGCGAGGGGCCATCGCATGCCTTGAGGACGGTGCCTGGAGATCGCCTCGAGGGTCGGCCGTGACAGCATCTCGAAGGCGCTGAGCCGCTCGGTTGCCCTCGCCTCGAGCACGGTCAGCAGGCGCAGCACGTCAGGCCCGTCGGCGACGGCGACGAGGGCGACCGCCACCTGTCTCGGCACCGGGTCCACGCTCAGCACGGCCGCGGTCACGACGCCGAGCGTGCCGCTGCTCCCGATGAACAGCTGCTTGAGATCCGGGCCGCGGTTGTCCTTGCGGAGGCGCCTGAGGAGGGAGAGCACGGTCGCGTGCTCGTCGGGCAGCACCACCTCCAGGCCGAGGACGTGGCGCCGGACGTCGCCGTGACGGATCAGGCGAGCTCCTCCGGTGTTCGCCGCGACCATTCCCCCCACCGACGGGTTGGCGCCGAGGTCGATCGGAAGGGTGAGGCCGTCGCGCGCGAGCACGTCGTTCAGGGTGTCGAGGTCCACGCCGGCGCTCACCGTCACCGTCCGGTTCACCACGTCGACATCGATCGTCGAACGGCACAGCTCCATGGACATGACGCCGTGGCGACCACCGGGTCGAGGCACGCCGGCGAGGACGGGCCCGGTGTTCGCGCCTTGGACGACGAGCTCGGCGCGCTCGGCGTACGCCCATCGGACGACGGCGCGGACGTCGTCGACGTCCTTGGGGCGGGCCACCCAACAGGCTGGGAAGTGGCGACCGAGCACGTCCGTCTCGTACCGGGCCACGTCGTCTCGTCCGGCGATGAGCACCTGGCCAGAGCCGAGGAGCTTCTCGAGGCGCTCGAGCGCTTGGGGGCTCGGAGCGGAGCGACGCCGTCTCGGCTCGCGGGAAGCCGAAGTGCCCGCAACCATCGGGCCATCGTACTCTTCGCCCTCCAGCGTCCGACGTGGCGCGTCCGAGGATGGATTGCGGTCACGAGCCGCCTGGCATACTTGCGTTCGTGGGGGACCTGCAGGGAAGGGCCGCCTTGATCAGCGGCGCAGGGCGGGGGATCGGCCGCGCGCTGGCGCTGGCTCTTGCCCGTGCAGGAGCGGACGTTTCGGTCGTGGCGCGCTCTGGGGACCAGGTCGAGGCGGTTCGGGCCGAAGCAGCATCCTTCGGGGTACGCGCAGTGGCCCGCTCCTTCGATCTCGGCGATCCCGAGCAAGCTGCCGGCGCCGTCGAATGGGCGTGCCAGTCGCTCGGGGGTCTCGACATCCTGGTGCATGCCGCAGGCCACCAGGTGGTCGCCCCTGCGCTGGAGTTCTCCTTGACGGATTGGGAGAGGGTGCTCGGCGTCCACCTGACCTCGGCCTTCGTCCTCGCGCAGGCATTCGGACGTCAGGCGCGCCGTAGGGTCGACACCGCGACGAGGGGATCGCCCCGCGATCGGAGCATCATCTTCGTTGGCTCGCTCACGAGCGAGCGCATGGCCACGGCCGGGACCGTCGCGTACAACGCGGCCAAGAGCGGGCTCCTCGGGCTGATGCGCACGCTTGCCGTGGAGTGGGCGGCCGACGGCATCCGGGTGAACGCGATCCTCCCCGGCTTCTTCCGCACCGAGATGACCAAAGTGCTCGAGGCCGACCCCGCCGGGCGCGAGCTGGTGGCCCGGGCGCCGATGGGCCGCTGGGGCGACCCGGAGGAGCTCGGTGCGCTGGCGGTGCTGCTCGCCGGCGCGGGCGGCGGGTTCCTGACGGGGGCGTCGATCACCGTCGACGGAGGGTGGAGCGTCGCCTGAGGGCGGCTCGGGTCCCGCACGGAGCTCCCCGGCGGGGCTCCCCGGCAGATCTCCCCGGCGGATCTCCCCGACGGGGCTCCCCGGCAGAGGTGCTCACCCGTCTCCGGCCTGACCTGCAGCGGCTTGTGCACCTCGAGGCGCGCAGATGATGCCGTAGACCTCCGGCCGCCGGTACCGGGAGAAGTCGAAAAGCGTCTGTTTGTACCGGTCGCACCAGTCGAGGTCGCACTCGGCGACCACCACCTCGTCGCCGGTGGTGAGCGCCTGGGCCACCACCTGGCCTGAGGGAGCGATGATGGCGCTCTGGGCAAGAGCGTCGACGCCTTCCTCGACTCCTCCTTTTCCCGCGGCGACGACCCAGGTGCCGTTCTGGTAGGCGCCCGCCTGCATGACGAGGTGGTTGTGGAAGCTCGCGAGCGCGTCCTGCGACGGGTCGGGCGGGTAGTGGACAGGCGTGTTGTAGCCGCACAGGATCAGCTCGACGCCCTGGAGACCCATCACGCGGTAGGTCTCGGGCCATCGCCGGTCGTAGCAGATCATCATCCCGATCCGCGCGCCGAACGCCTCCCACACGCCGAAGCCATCCGGCCCCGGCTCGAAGTAGTAGCGCTCGAGGTGCTGGAAGGGCCGCCACGGCTCGTAGTGCTCGTGGCCGGGGATGTGCACCTTGCGGAACGTGGCGACCTTCGAGCCGTCTCGCGCGACGAGCACCGCGCTGTTGTAGCGGTGGCCGTCGGGCGTCAGCTCGGCGTAGCCAAGGTAGAAGCCGACTCCGAGGGAGGCGGCCTGCTCGAAGAGCGGCTTCGTGGCAGGTCCCGGCATCTCCGTCTCGAACCAGCGGTCCGCGTCGGCGAGCGGCTCGGTCCACCAGCGCGGGAAGAACGTCGTGAGCGCGAGCTCGGGGTACACGACGAGCTGCGCGCCTCTTCGATGCGCGTCGTGGAGCAGCGCGAGCATCCGGTCGACGACCGCGCGGCGCGGCTCTGTGCGGCCGACGGGACCGAGCTGCGCGGCGGCGACCGTGACGCGGCGGCTCACGCGGCGAGGTCCTCGGCGACGATCCCGCCGATCTCCGCGGCCATCGCGCGCTCGGTGTCGACGATCGCGGAGCTGTGGGTCCTGGGCAGGCCGACGCGGATCGCGCGGCGCCAGACGATGTTCACGAGACCTGGCACCAGTTCGAGCTCTCCCCGTCCCCCCTGACAGGGCCGACGCGCCCCGCAGCCTTCTGGCGGCGCCCCGCTGTCTCCAGGGGAGAGATGAGACGCGCAACGATCCGCACACCCACCCAACCACGCTGCTCCGCGCTCCGCGATGTGTCAAGGGGAGGACACGGAGTCCTGCGGGCGGTATCGTGCTCGGGACGAGCACGGGAGCCCCCCGGGGCTGAGAGGGCGCCACGAGGCGTCGACCGTTGAACCTGATCCGGGTCATACCGGCGGAGGGAGAGGACGTGCATGGTGCGCGAGTGGTGTCGGCCACCTGTTCGTAGCGAGGGTCGACCGGACGACGGCGTGGGCACGTTCGGGGGGAACGCGCCCGCGCGCCAGGGCGACATCCGCCTCGAGCAGCGCGGCATCCAGCCGATCGAAGACGATCGTCGCTACGGGTCGGCGTGGCGCATGTTCACGGTCTGGTTCGCCCCGAACATCACAGTCTCCGCGCTCTTCCTCGGTGCCATCGGAGCCGTCCTCGGCCTGGGGATGCTCTGGGGGAGCGTGGCCATCGTGGCGGGGACCGTGGCCGGGTCCGTCCCGACCGCCATGCTGTGCGCGTGGGGGCCTGTGACCGGGGCGGGCCAGCTCCCGACGGCGAGGCTCCCGTTCGGCAGGACGATCGTGCTCCCGGCGGTGGTCCAGCTGCTCTCCTCGATCGCCTGGGATGCGATCGTCGGCATCTTCGGAGGCGAGGCTCTGCAGTACGTATGCAATATCCCGTTCGCCGCCGCCGTGGCGATCATCCTCGTGCTCGAAGGGCTCGCGGCCATTTGGGGGCACGAGCTGATCCACGTCCTCGAGATGGGGGCCACGTTGGTCGTCGGGGCTCTGTTCGTCGTGCTGTCGATCAAGATCCTCACCCACGCGGGGCTGACGCCGGCTGCAGCCAGCGTGCACGGCAAGGCGTTCATCGGCGCGTTCATCCTCATGATCACCCTGTCGTTCTCCGACGGCATCTCCTGGGCGTCCTACGCGTCGGACTACAGCCGCTACCTTCCTCCGACGACGAGCGCGCGCTCGGTGTTCCTCTACACGATGGCCGGGTTGGTCGGCTCGTACCTGTGGGCCGAAGAGGTCGGTCTGGCGGCCGGTCGCTTCCTCACGCAGAAGACCGCGGCCGGCATCGACACCCTGGTGGGCGGCGGTGCGCTCGGCATCGTCATCCTCCTCGGCGTCGCGCTGTCGGCCATCGCCTCCAACACCATGAACGACTACACGGGCTCGCTTGCGATGCAGACGCTGAACGTGAAGCTGAGGCGGCCGATCACCGCAGGCGTGGTGATGGCGTGCGCCTACGCGCTCGTCTTGTGGCTGCACGCCGGGAACGTCGTCGGCCGGTTCGAGGACCTGCTCTTGTTCTCGAGCTACTGGCTCTCTCCGTTCGTGGGCGTGGTGGCCGTCGACTGGCACTACCGGCGTCGCGACATCCGCCAGGAGATCCGACGGATCACGTCCTGGGGAGATCTGCGCAGCGAGTGGGGAGCGCTGATCGCGCTGCTCGTGGCCTTCGGCGCCGCGATCCCGTTCATGAACGCCACAGGGATCATCGAAGGTCCGGTCGCCAAGGCGCTCACAGGCGGTGACTTGGCGTACTACGTGGGGCTGATCGTGGCGGTGGCCGTCTACGTCCCGCTTCGCAAGTGGGACGCCGCTCGAGAGCGGCGCCGGCGGAACGACACCCCGTCTCGAGCCCGCACATGCATCCGCCCTCTCATGGGCGCACCTCGACCGTGACGTCCGGCCGGCCCCGGCGCACGGGAGCCGGGTTCTGCGCGAGGGCGTGGGCGGACGCGTCCCGGCTCGTCGAGGCGATCGTGCATCATCCCTTCAACGTGTCGCTCGCGGAGGGCAGCCTTCCGAGGGACACCTTCGAGCACTACCTGGCGCAGGACTCCTCCTACCTCGACGCGTTCGCCCGTGCGCTGTCCGCAGCTGCCGTGCTCTCGCCCACCCGCAAGGACGCAGCCGTGTGGTCGACGGCCGCGCGCGACACCCTCCTTGTCGAGCGTGAGCTGCACGACCGATGGCTCAGCGGGGTCCCGGACATCGAGCCGTCGCCGACGTGCCTCGCGTACAGCTCCTGGCTGGAGTCCACTGCGCTCCGGGGGCGCTACGACGTGCTGTGCGCCGCAGTGCTCCCCTGCTTCTGGGTCTACGAGCACGTAGGCCGGAGCCTCCTGGCACGCTGCGGCGATCTGGGCGAGCACCCCTACGGGGAGTGGCTGGCGACGTACTCCTCGGAGGAGTTCTCCGCACTTGCGCAGGCCGCACGGGACGCGACCGAACGCGCCGCGTCGGAGGGGACCAGCTCGTCCATCGCCGAGATGGGTCGCGCGTTCGAGCGCGCGACGGAGCTGGAGTGGCTCTTCTGGGACGCGGCGTGGCGACGCGAGACGTGGCCCACCGCCGCTTGGAGGTCGCCGGTGACGCCCTGAGGGACCGCCGAGGGCCACGAAGTGGGTATCGGCTTGCCATACTTGTGAACTTAGGCAATCCGAAGCTAGCCTCGAGCCGTGCGGCCTGGGGCACCTCCCGGTGGGGCTGACGAGGCCGTTCGGGGATCCGAGGTCAGCGGCACCTGTGCGCCTGCCCCGCTCGCGCGACGTCAGGGACGATGGCTGCTGGTCGCGCTGCTCGCCACGTGGGGTCCAGGGCTGGTGGTGATGCTTGCCGACACCGATGTCGGCAGCCTCATCACCGCAGCGCAGTCCGGCGCGCGGTTCGGGTACCAGATGATCTTGCCCCAGGTGGTCCTCATGCCGATCCTCTACGTCGTCCAGGAGATCACCGTCCGCCTCGGCATCGTGACCGGCAAAGGCCACGGCGCGCTGATCAGGGAGCGGTTCGGCCGCGGCTGGGCGATGCTCTCGGCGCTCACCCTCTTCGCCACCGGGGTCGGTGCGCTGCTCACCGAGTTCGCCGGGGTCGCAGGCGTCGGGCAGCTCTTCGGCGTCCCGCGTACGCTCACGGTCCCGGTCGCCGCCGCCTTTCTGATCGGGATCGCGCTCACCGGCAGCTATCGCCGGGCCGAGCGGGTCGGCATTGCCTTCGGCCTGGCCGAGCTGGTCTTCGTGCCGGCGATGATCCTCTCCCGTCCGAGCCTGCGCGAGGTCGGCGCCGGGCTCGTCCACCTTCCGCTGCACGACGGTTCCTACGTGTTCCTCCTTGCGGCGAACGTGGGCGCGGTGATCATGCCGTGGATGATCTTCTACCAGCAGGGCGCCGTCGTCGACAAAGGGCTCACCCGCGCGCACATCCGCGCCGAGCGGCGGGACACGGCAGTTGGAGCCGTGCTGACCCAGGGGATCATGATCGTCATGGTCCTCGTCTTCGCAGCGACCATCGGGCTCACCCATCCGGACGCCGCGCTCGACACGGTCGGCCAGCTCTCCTCTGCGCTGCGCCCGTTCATCGGCGCCCTCGGAGCCAAGGTGCTCCTCGGGATCGCGATGCTCGGCGCCGGCCTCGTGGCAGCGCTGGTGGCGTCCCTCGCCGGCGCCTGGGGGATCTCCGAGGTCTTCGGATGGACGCACACGCTCAACGAGCCGCCGAACCGCCGCTCGGCGAAGTTCTACTTCACCTACGCGCTCGCCCATGTGCTCGGGGCCTGCGTCGTGCTCATGAGCCTGGACCTCGTGAGCCTGGTCATCGACGTCGAGGTGATGAACGCCCTGCTCCTCCCGATCGTCCTCGGGTTCCTCCTCTTGCTGGAGGCGAGGGCGCTCCCTGACGAGCACCGGATGCGCGGCGCGTACCGCGTCCTCGTGACGGTGGTGTGCCTCGTGGTGATCGTCTTCGGGCTCTACATGGTCCCTGCCACCCTCGGCTGGCTCTGATCGCTGCGATCGCTGCAGTCAAGTCCGCGACGCTGCAGGCCATCGTCGAGCACTGGTGTCGGTGACGCCGATCACTCCTCGCTTCGGGCGTGGTGCCCAGCTTCGGGGTGTGCCGGGCGCTCGGGTCGGACCGCCCGCACGAGGGCGTCGAGCGCGTCGACGCTGACGTCGCCGTCGCCGGTCGGCACCGGACGGCGCACCACCTCTG